>NZ_JAKKRS010000021.1:0-85947 GCF_025654025.1 Shewanella sp. SM55
ATTTACGGTGGCCATTAGATCACGTGGTTTCGTCGTCTTGTGCCAACTCACCTCTAGCCTACGCCTCATATGATGTTCTTGTTCATCAGCTCGCAAATTTGCTAGCGGCTTCCTTCAGACCAATCCTCGCGGATAAGCCCTTGCCATTCGCTAGTAGTTAACGTTTAATTACAGGATGTTATTGAACGGTGACCTTCCTACAGAGGACTTTCACCTCATTAGTTCATGCCCATGCTGGGCGTACACAAGATATTGAGACTATCGCCAGCGCACTCTCAGAACAATATGGGGATCATCCGCCGCTTGTCCCTGCACATTTAATGGAATACTTATTAGGTTAAAGCTAAAGGGTTTTGTTAGAAGAGAGTGGACCTGCTGAACAATACAGGTTTAGTTAGTGAGGTGTATTGCAGAAAAGCTTCACCGAGTCATGACACTCGGTGACAGGATTCGAAATAGGGATCGAAACAGGCTTCTAAACGGGACGAAAAATAGCTTAGCGCTTAAACCGCAACCGCCGCAATCACTGAGACTTCAACCAAATATTCTGGCTCGGCAATAGCGGCTTGCACACAAGCACGGGCTGGCGCATGACCTTTAGGCACCCAAGCATCCCATACCGCATTCATCGCATCATAATCACCCATATCTTTCAGATAAATAGTCGCTGACAGTAAATGCTCACGCGAACTTCCCGCCTGCGCTAACAAGGTATCGACCTCCTCAAGCATAGTGACAGTTTGCTCGGTGATACCTTGATACTTGTCCTTCGCCACTTGACCACACAGATACACAGTACCTTGGTGGATCACTATACTGCTCATGCGGGTACCTACATCTAAACGGGTAATACTCATATTGATAATCTCTTAAATCAGATGCACTTAAATAAATGGCTCAGCAAGAACCGAATCGGCTATTTTAACGATAAACAGGCTTTATGTCTGCGCCACGAATCTGGGCAAAGGTGAATAAAAACGTGCCATCAAGGCAAATAATCCTAGGCTACAGCTCACCACGGCCAGCCACACTAACGGCGTCACCACGGCTAAATTGACTAATTGAAATCCGACTAAGGCTGCGCATGCCGCGATCAAAGCAAAGGGCAACTGAGTCACCACATGGTCATGGGGAGCGCAACCAGAACTGGTCGCACTGAGCACACTGGTATCTGAAATGGGCGAGCAGTGGTCGCCAAAAACCGACCCCGCCATCACAGCGCTCAGTACCGGTAACAACAAATGAGGATCTAAGTTATGGGCAATCTCTGCGCCAATAGGGATCATAATTGCAAATGTTCCCCAGCTTGAACCCGTCGCAAAAGCCATTATCGCGCAGAGTAAAAACATTCCCGCTACCAGCAGGTGCGGAGAAAGATAAGCCTTAGCCCAAGCAGCCAACAATTTAGCGACGCCAAGATCTTGGATCACAGCGCCAATCATCCAAGTGCAGAGTAAAATCGCAATGGCGAAGGCGATCATGCGAACTCCGTGGCTCAAATCCCCCACTAATGCCGTTAAACGTCGCCCAGACAAGCCTAACATGGCAAGAGTGACCAAGGTTGCCAACAAACAAGCATCGCGCATAGAAGCGCCAATATCAGCCTTAGCAAGCCAGAGTGACACATCCCAAGAAGAAACCTGCTGAGCCCCAGACCACAAAGTTAATCCCACTGAAGCAGACAGCAGAGTCAGCATAGGGATTGCGAGCAGCCAAGGATTTCCCTTAACCTCGACCGTATTGGAGGATTCCACAGCAGTAACAGCAACAAAAGAGTGAAAACCTACGCCATACCAAGCGACGAGTACGGACAAGCCTAAGGTCACTATGGCGTAAAAGTTAAATAATGCCACCTCAATAAAGGCTTCCAGCGGCGACACGGGTAAAAAGCTGATCCCCGCGATAAGCGCCATCACATAAGGGCCCCAACTGGAGAAAGGCAATAGCGCGCATAAAGGCGAAGCATTGGAATCAACTAAATAGGCGAGCTGCTCATGGCGAATACCATAACGCTGGCTGAGCGGCTGACACACATGGCCGACAGCAAGACAACTGAAAATCCCATCGATAAACACTAACCAACCAAGAAATACGACCCCAAGACGCGCCTGACGTTCAGTACGAATACGACTATACAGCCAATCACCAAACTGACCCACGGCACCACCACGTGCTAACAATTGTGTCATGCTACCGAGCAGTAACATAGCGAACAGCACATTGAGATGCCACGCTTGCCAAGCACCTTGGGCATAAAATTGTTTTACACCGATATCAAGCAAATACAACCCAGTTTGCAGCGGATCAAATTGGGCGATTAATAGGGCACCAGAGACAATACCTACACCTAACGCCACCAGCGTGCGGCGTAAAAATAGCGCTAAGGTTAAGGTCAACAGTAGCGGGAGTATGGCGAGCAAACTAGGCGACATGGACCATTCCGATAAAAAATAAAACCAAGAATACTAACGAGTTAATAACAAATGCAAAAAAACTTAATTTAGAACCCAGTAATAGGGTATTTTTTAACCAAACGGCAAGAATCGCTATTCCTTAAGTTCTAGGCACTGCTAGAATCACAGTCCCATCCAGAAACCATAGGACTCTCCAGATGAGCCTTGAATTACTGTCCAAACTGGAAACCAAAATCCAGGCTGCACTCGAAACTATCGAGCTTCTAAAAATGGAGCTTGAAGAAGAGAAGCAAAAAGCGTCTACGCTGAGTGAGCACAATCAACAATTGAATGCGCAAAACCAGCAACTACAAGAAGAACTCACTTCTTGGAACGAAAAAGTGACTGGCCTTGTTGGCTTGTTAAACAGCGAAATCTAAACTGCATTAGTTTGATGATGCTGCGCTTCGATCAGTTCGTTCAATTCTAAAATAGCCTGCTTCACTTTTGGCAGGCTTTTTCTTGGCAGTAAAAACCGTCCCTTCTCAAATTCCAATCGTCCTAAATCTTTAACCCAAATAACACCAGTGAGAAAAATACGCGCGTGCTTAACGATAAGCTTAGGTGCGTAGACAGGAAAAACTCTCATATGACCACCTACAAGCATTCTTGTTGTTATTGATTACAGTTGTTTGACAGAAGCTTTGCCACTTGAGTTTCATCGTTAGAGTGGTATTTTTCATCTTTTATCGCCAAAAATACTTAATCGTTTGATTTAGTTAAACTATGAATATGTCACCCTGTGAGTAAAAAAGAAGAACGCCATAATAATGTCACTTGCCAATTTTTTGACACTCTGCTAAATTATTAGCGTTACTCAGGGTAAAAATGAGTCCTCTGGCTCAAGTCCGTACTTTCTTTTACAAGAAGTACGGTTTTTTTTGCCCATTTTTTGCCTCGTCTTTATTCCATAAGTTCAAACGACTAGCCTACAGAGGCCTAACTTAGTACGTTAAACTCCCTATCAAAGCGCTATTTGCCTTGTTGTTGCCAACCGCCCCAATAAAAAAGAGCCCTTAGGCTCTCTTTAACATGCAATCGATACAGCATTATCATCCGCTCATATGACAGCAGTGCGGGTAACGCCTATCGAACTATTTTTTTGCTAGGTAGAAAGCAATTTCTAACAGCTCGTCGTAGGATTTGATTGCCCCTGTTTCAACACGGTACTTACCGTTAACAACCAGAGCAGGTACACCCGTCAGCTTAGCATTTTCAGTATCACGCTTCATCTTTGCCATTTGCGCCTTTACCATGAAAGACTCTGCAGCCGCATCGAAGGTTTTACCATCGACACCGTTAGCAATAAACACAGCACGAACATCATCGCGATTAGTAAAATGCTGTTTCTTCTCATGAATAGCAGAGAATAACGCCGCATCCATTTTCTCATCGACGTTTAACTGATGTGCGACTGCAAATGCGCGTGACATTTCAACCCCCATCTCTTTGCCGATAAAATCAACGTGTGCTTGGTTAAACGCAACGCCTTCTGGCTTCTCGGTGAGAATTTTTGGCACTACGGTTTTAGAGAAAGTAAAACAATGCGGACAATAGAAAGAGAAAAACTCAGTAATCTCAGGCTTCGCAGTTGCTGGGCCATCGTTAATCACTGTGTAATGCACACCTTCTTGGTATTCCACAGCCGATACTGCCAGTGGCGCCATTAACAGAGCCGCGGCCATGAGTAATACTTTTTTCATGAAAATTCCTTAAATCATTTTGATAAATTGGCTGGAGACTAACATATTCCATTTTTTGAGTGTAACTCAAGCTTAAGAGTTCAATCTAATGTCACAAGATACGTCTGTGAAATCATATTTTGCTCAATGCTAATACGGCACTAGGCTCAGTGGTGGTTCGCTAAGGGCAAATAATTGCTCTTTGAACGCCAAAATCTGCTGTTCCCAATACTTTTCATCCCCAAACCACGGGAAGTTCATCGGGAAAGCCGGATCGTCCCAGCGACGGCCAATCCACGCGTTGTAATGCACCATACGCAGCGCCCGCAACGGTTCAATCAAGGCTAACTGTCTTGTATCAAACTCACAAAATTCTTCATAGGCTTCGAGTAAAATCTCAAGCTGCATCAGTTGCTGCGCTCTATCCCCGGTTAGCATCATCCATAAATCTTGAATCGCTGGCCCCATGCGAGCATCGTCTAAATCGACGAATCCGGGACCGTCTGGCGTCCACAAAATATTGCCTGGGTGTAAATCGCCGTGTAAGCGAATGGCCGCAAAATCTTGGCGATCCCAAATCGCATTCGCCTTTGCCAGCACCTGCTCTAATACGGTAAAGAAGGGCAAGCGTAGGCTATTAGGCACCAGATTAGATTGCTTTAACCACGCGAGCGGCTCGGCGCCTAAAATCTGCGGATTCAGCGGTTCACGTTCAGCAAATACCGTTTGCGCCGCGTACTGGTGTATCCGACCGATGAACCGACCCACTAATTCCAGCTGCTCTAAATTATCGACTTCGAAGGCGCGACCACCCAAGGAAGGAAACAGGGTAAATCGATAACCTTGGTACTTGTGTAACGTATGGCCTTCGATAATTACAGGTACGGCAATCGGGATATCTTCTGCCGCGAGTGCGAGCGCATAATCATGTTCCTCTTGGATCTGCGCATCGCTCCAACGGTCTGGGCGATAGAACTTCACCACATAACGCAGCCCTTCATCGCTACGGAACTGATACACGCGGTTCTCGTAACTGTTCAGCGCGAGTAAGCCCGTTTCCGGGTACACGCCCAGACTTTCGATCGCATCTAAGATCAAATCCGGTGTTAGGGCTTGAAAATGGAACTCAGCGCCGCTAGAACTCGTGGCTGGTGGCGTCATATTCTGACTCATATTCAGTTCACTCTTAGGTGAGGTAGCAGCAAAGTGGCTAAGTATTCCAGCACCTCAAAATCGGCTTCTCGTTCGGTCGAGAGCCAGCAAATGTTGCCGTAAAACTCATAATTGAGCCATAACTGGCTGCCTTCAAATTCTAATAACCATTGATGCCTGTCGGCGCCCCACTGACGCTCGCGCACAGTGCAATCGAGCGCCGCGGCTAAGGGTTCGGCAAAGTCGGCGAAACGATCAAAATCGATATCCGCACTGACCGCTAAACTTAAGGCGTTTCTATCTAAGCTAATGGTATCTAAGCTTATGGCTTTTAAATGTGTGCTTGGTAATTTCATGCTTGTTATCCCATCAACTACTACATGACATGATCAAACCTTGGCCCCAGTCCGGTGGACGCTTGGCTAAGTCTTCATGCTCTGCGTGTTCGGCAAAGGGCTGAGTTAAGATTTTTTGCAGCAAATGCAGCGGCGCAAGATTACCCTCTTCCACTGCGATTATCGCCTCTTGGGCTAAATAGTTACGCAAAATATATTTGGGATTCACACTATTGCGCTCAGTTTGCCACGCTGGGATATCAGCCACCACGCCCAATCGCTGTTGATAGGCTTGATACCAAACATCAAACTGACAGACATCGATAAAGTCATCCCGCAGCGCACTGTGTTTGCTGGTTGGATCTAACTTGCCTAATTGACGCCAAGTCTGAGTGTAATCGAGTTGATTTTTCTCCATCAGCACAGTAAATCGACCTATAAGTTCGAGATCCTGTTTGTCCTGCTCTACCGACGAAACATCAACTGCTGATAGACCTAGTTTTGCCCGCATCAAGCGCAAATAAGGCTGCACTAGCGCCTCTTGGTATTGATTAAGAATGGCAATTAAGTCATCGGATGGGATCACTGGTGTGAGCGCCTGTGCTAAACGTTGCAAGTTCCACAAACCGACGCCCGGCTGCTGACCAAAGGCATAGCGACCTTCGGGATCAGAATGATTACAGATAAAGTCTTCTTGGAATGTATCGAGGAACGCAAAGGGACCGAAGTCAAAACTGTCACCTAGAATCGACATATTGTCTGTGTTCATCACGCCATGGGCAAAACCGACCGCCTGCCAGTGGGCAATCATCTTAGCGGTATCTTGCACTACCTGTAAAAACCACGCTTTATAACCTGCGGCATCACAACTCAAATGGGGATAGTGCTGAGTAATAGTGAAGTTGAGTAATTGAGTCAGCTTATCGGCACGGCCGCGCTCACTGTGGCAGAAAAACTCGAAATGACCGAAACGAATATGGCTACGGGCTAAACGTACGGTAATGGCTGCGGTTTCTTGGCTCTCGCGCCATACGGGCAAGTCAGAGCCAATCACAGCCAAGGCGCGGGTCGTCGGCACATGCAGATGATGCAGCGCCTCAGAGACTAAAAACTCGCGCACTGCGGAGCGCATCACAGCACGGCCATCACCACGGCGCGAATAAGGCGTCGGACCGCCGCCTTTAAGAGCGACATCCCATGCGCCATGTGGACCAATCGCTTCACCTAAAATGATCGAACGTCCATCCCCTAAGCGCGGCGTGTAACCGCCAAATTGGTGGCCACTATAGACTTGGGCATAGTAAGTCGCGCCATCGACGGCAGCATTGCCAGATAAGCCCAATAACAGCTCATCGGTGGGTTGACTTAAGCCTATCAATTGGGCGGCGTCATTACTCCATGCCAGCCATTCAGGCTTAGTTATCCCTTGTGGATATACTTGCGAGTAAAACTCAGGCAGCTGAGTAAAAAAATCCTGTTTAAACTTCATCTTGTCCACCTATTGGCTCATGGTCTTGCAAACCAGCACCGACTTATCGTCGAACTCACATAGGTGCCCACATTGATAAGATCCAAGGCCAAAACCACTCACGCCAGAACGACTTAGGCGTTGCATACCATGAGCCTTGCTCTGGCATTGCTCTAGAGTATCGTAGTAACCATTAATATCTTCGGCCTGCAAAGGTGTCACCGGAATGGCACTCACATCGGGATAATAAAATAGGGTCCATTCTGGGGTTTTAGTACAGCCACTGAGTAGCAATAATCCAAGCCCGAATAAGACATTCGGTAAGGCATAGCTTAGTTTCATTTTTCCCCTATTAAGCCCATAAAAAAAGCGAACCTTAGTTCGCCTTTTGCGCATTCAGTTAGCAGGGATTCTACACTGCTTAGACGAGGGAAATAACCGCTTTTCGACTAAGGGTTTACCCGCTAAGCGCTCCCTACGACATATCAAGCCGTGGTTGCTTTAGTCTGTGCTTTCTCAATCCGGTTGATTCGGCCCTCAAAGCCAGTGACAGTGCCATCGCTCAGCCCAAGCTCAAGTGCTTTACGACAGATGACAATGGCGGCATCGAAGGCTTGGGTATCATTTAGCAAGGTGGCTAAATGCAGGAAACCGGAAGATTTAAGCTCAGTATCTTTGCCTTGCTCGGCGCTAGCCGCTTGGAACAGTGCAATATACTCTTCCGCTAATTGAGCACCATAGTTAAGGTAATCCGCCGATTTACGCTGTTTGTAGCATTCAGCAATCATATTTTGCAGCGCGGTATAGCGAGCACTGGCTGACGTCGCTCCTTGATACTCCTCAAAGGCCCGAACTAAAGTCACATTCGCCCAAGCCCCTGGCGCACCGACCTCAGAACGTGTGTTCGATGCTGGCTCTGCTTCAGTCTTAACGTCATCTTGTTCATCTGCAGGCGTGGTGCCTAAAATGATCACCGCCTCTTCATTATGGGCCGCAGGAATATCGACTTCGATGATATCTGTGTCTAGCGCCACCGAAATGCTCGCAGGGCTTTCGGTCTCACGGGGCATTAATTCGGCTTCAACTTCGATAACTGGCTCTACTTCAGCCACACCAGTATCCTCAACCCTGTTAACTGGCTCAGGTTCTACACGCTCGGGCTCAACAGCGGAGAAAATAGGTGCCTCTTCGGTGGGAACTACAGGTTTTACCGAGGTCGACTTGGGTTTCATCGCCTCTTGTTCTTCTTTCGCCAATCGCTGCGCGCGAAGGAATAAAAACACCCCGACAGCAATCAGTATAAATACGACTAAGATCTTCATTCTTGTTCACCTTTGATGGCCGCTTCTCATCAGAAGCCGTGTCAATGGGTTTGCCAACGTCCATCAGGACTGTGTCCATGGCAACCGAGTCTAGCTAAAAATTGAGCAGAGATTAACCGCTATTAAAGTCCATTGTGTCGGTGCAAATCAAGTATTTATGCCTTTTTATACGATCTTGCGCTCAAATAGTTATAGCCAATTGCGCTAGACTGGCACAATCGAGTTCCCTAATCCCCCCCATCCACCTGCTTATAACAAACATAAGGAAAACCTGATGCAAAGTATTCTTATCGTGGCCCATGCCAGTCCCTACGGAACAGAAAAGCTATTTAATAGCTTACGCATCGTATTAGCCCTGAAGGATCAGGACGAGCAAGCGGTCGATCTTAAACTTTTTCTCATGTCAGATGCCGTGTTTGGCGCACTCAAAAATCAAACCACACCGGACTTAAGCTACAACCTGCAGCAGATGTTTGAAATTCTCTCGGCACAGCAAGTTCCGATTCTACTTTGCAAGACCTGCGCTCAAGCGCGAGGCGTCACTGCGGAAATGATTATCGAAGGTGCGCATATAGGCACACTGCAAGATTTAACTCGCTGGACACTGGCTGCCGACAAAGTGATGCATATCTAAGGTTTATTTTTAGGCGTGACATTAGGGATAGTTGGATTATTTAAAGCCCCATTTTGTGCGCACCTTCATAAATTGGTGCTTTCGTTTTGTCAGCGCCAATTTCACTGCCTATGATGGGATATCCGAGTGACAAGCTAAGGTATTCCAATGGGCACAGCCACACTGCTTACGGGCAAACTCCTGTACGAACACCAAACCATTGCCGCAATGGTGACGATTTATTGCAAGGCGAAACACCAAGGCCAAGACGCGACGAGCCTATGTGCAGATTGCATTGAGTTATTGGATTATGCCGCAACACGCCTAGATCGCTGCCCCTACGGACAAAACAAACCCACCTGTAATAAATGCCCAGTGCATTGCTACAAACCCGCGCAGAAACAAATCGTCAAAGAGATCATGATCTTTTCTGGTCCACGGATGTTATTACCGCATCCCGTTCGTGCAATCAAACACTTACTCGCGGAACGCATTCCTGTTCCCAGCGTTGTGCCCGAGGCGGCTTCAAATCGTCATCAGCGCATAGCAAGCCAACAGAAAAACTAACGGCGATACTTTTACCGAGCCGATTTCCCTGATATAACAGGGCTCGAGGTATCGCATATGAACGAGTTTCATAGTTTTTTCACTCAAGCTTACTGGTGGTTGTCATTATTTGGAGGCGTACATTGCCTCGCATTAGCTATTTATATTCGCTATTTTTATCACCCAGACGCTAACCAAAAACTCCTCGCCGCTTTCTTAAGTCTTATTGCTCTATACTTCCTCACGGGTATGTTGAACCGCGATAACAGTCCAATTCCCATTCATATCCTATTCAATCTGATTAACCCCATCTATTTTTTGCTCATGCCTTTGCTCTATCTATATTGCAAACGCAGTTTAGCACCAACCAATAAACCGCTAGGGTTTTCAAAGCATTACTGGCCATCTGCATTCACATTAGTTTTCGCCATTTTAGATATTGCCCTAAGATTAACTGCGCATCCCATTAACGAGTGGCAACCCATAGCTCTGATGCTTAAAGAAATGAGTATCAGCCAATGGGGCGCTCTACTCCCAGCGCTGTTATCTGTACAAACCTGTTTTTACTTTATCGCGCTGTGGATGTTGTTTCGTCGACATAAACGCAATCAAAGAGATGTCACTCAAACCCAAGAAGCGCTCGGCACCATTCGGTTTCGTTGGTTGATAAGCTTGACCTTGGCCATGTTGTTGAATTGGTTAATCCGCGTATTTGTGGTGATTTTGCCTTTCTATCTTGGTGATAATCTATCGCTACTTTCCCTCGCATTGCCAAGGCTGACCTTACTACTGAGCATGTATATGCTGGCGGTATATGGGCTAAAGCAAATCACCCGCTCTGCCTACTTAAAAGGCCGCATGGCCGAACCAGAGTTAGAGCAACGCCCACTCGTCATTGAAAATATTCTCACCCCAGAGGAGTATGAATTTTTGCATCAAGTTCAGCAGGACGATGCAGAAAAAAACCAAGGTTCTTCGCCACCTAAGAACTAATTGGCGAAACTGCACTCCAATCATCACCACCAATATCACTCCAACCATTAAGTCGAACACTGAACCTAAGCTGACACATATGTCACTTTTGGCTGTCATTTGTGTCGATAAAGGCTAGTCTGGAACAACTAAAGACTTGAAGAGGCGTTACCATGAAATCATTTTTAACAGCCATTGCGGCATCAACATGCCTTATTGTGAGCCTATTTGCTGCCCCAACTGCACATGCAGATGAAAGCTACGATCAGGCAGTAGTCAATTTCCAAAAAGCGAAAGAAACCAGTAAATTTTTCGATACAGCCTATGGCTATGCTTTATTCCCAACTGTGGGTAAAGGCGGAATTGGGATCGGCGCAGCCTATGGCAAAGGCCGAGTCTACCAAGGCGGTGCCTATATGGGTGATTCGAGTCTGACTCAATTATCCATCGGTTTTCAATTAGGTGGACAAGCCTACAGCGAGATCATCTTCTTTAAAGATGCCAAAGCCTATGAAGCCTTCACGAGCGGCAGTTTCGAGTTTGACGCCCAAGCGTCGGCAGTTGCCATCAACATGGGAGCAAGCGCTCAAGCAGGAACCACAGGCAACTCAGCAGGCGCAGGCCAATCGGGTGGTAATCGCTCGGCGAGCGGCTCTTATATCAACGGTATGGCAGTATTTACCGCAGCAAAAGGCGGCTTAATGTTTGAAGCCGCTCTTGCGGGTCAAGCCTTTAGCTTTGAGCCTAAAGCTAACTAAGACGAGCCATTCGGCTGTGATATCAAACGGCGAGCCTAAATGCTCGCCGTTTTTTCTTAAGTGATTACCTCAAGCTTCTGACTCAGATGTTCTAACTAAAACCAAGTCATTAGAATTGAGCAAAATAAGTTGAAATGTATATAGTTGTGCGATTGGGAATAGCGACATAATGACGTGTATAAAACAGGCTGAAATAGAGAGAGTTGTTTGCTCAAAATCAAAAAACTTCAGTTAACAAAATACCCTCCATACTTTGGTGGGCATTGAATAAAAACAACCGCAACAACTCAGGGATAGCTTAGGTAAGTATTAAGCACCATCTGATATCGCTTTATGCCGAGGCAGTTTGATTGAGATAAGCGCCGCTAACGCAATAAATGCCGCCGATATCCACAGACAAGCCGCCATGCCATACACTTGATACACCCAGCCAGACAACACAGTCCCGATCAAACGCCCCATAGCATTAGCCATGTAGTAAAAACCCACATCTAACGATACGCCATCTTCATCCGCATAACTGACGATAAGATAGCTGTGTAATGAAGAGTTGATCGCGAATAAGGCGCCAAACAGCATCAATCCCCAAATCAGTATATTCGCGGCATGGAAGTCATAACTTATCGCCAGCGCAATGCCTGCCGGCACTATGCTCAATATCGCCGCCCAACCTAAGGCGCTACGTCCATCGGGAACCTTGTTTTTGCCCGCCGACTTTGTCCCCGTCAAGCGAGGTGCGAAGCCTTGCACTATGCCATAACCTATCACCCAGAGTGCGAGAAAACCGCCGACATACCAATGATCCCAACCAAAGGCTGAGGCCAAATAAACGGGTAAAGCCACCACAAACCACACATCCCGCGCACCAAACAAAAACATGCGTGCGGCAGAAAGCGTGTTTACCGCCGGACTCTTAGAGAAAATTTCCGTGAACTTAGGTTTGTTTTTGGCTTTACCTAAATCGCGCTGCAAACTTAACAGACTAAAAATCCACACCAGCAATAGGCAAATCGCCATGCCTAACACGGCCTGCTGGAATCCCAGGGTCAGTAAGGCGCCGCCCAAGAAGAACCCCGCGCCCTTTAGCGCATTTTTGGAGCCAGTGAGCATAGCAACCCACTTATACAGCTCACCCTGAGCATCATTGGGCACCAACAACTTGATACTGCTTTTAGCGCTCATCTTATTGAGATCTTTAGCGATACCCGACAAGGCCTGCGCCGCCATAACCCAAGCAACCGTCAGCATACCGCTAGGCACAAGCAGCATGCTAAGGGCGACAATCTGCATAAATAGGCCCACATTCATGGTCTTATTTAAGCCTAAACGCGCCCCGAGCCAGCCGCCGACTAAGTTCGTTACCACCCCAAAGATTTCATAGAAGAGGAATAGCATGGCAATTTGCAGCGGGCTATAACCTAAGCCATGAAAATGGAGCACCACTAACATACGTAATGCGCCATCGGTAAGCGTGAATGCCCAATAGTTGCCTGTGACCACCAAATACTGGCGGATCTCGGGTGATATGTTAGACAAGAACCCTGTCAGCTTACCCATAAAGCTTATGCCTTATCCATCAGACCGACCATGCGGGCCAGTTCGACGGTGCGATTGGTATAGCCCCACTCGTTGTCATACCAAGCGTAGAGTTTGACCTGAGTGCCATTGATTATCATGGTCGATAGCGCATCGATAATGCTCGAACGCGGATCGGTTTTATAATCGACTGAGACTAATGGACGTTCCTCATAACCTAAAATGCCTTTTAGCGGTCCGTCTGCAGCTTCTTTTAACAGGCGATTGACCTCAGCTTCGGTCGTTTTGCGACTCACCTCGAACACGCAATCGGTTAATGAGGCATTCGCTAATGGCACCCGCACCGCATGGCCGTTGAGCTTACCTTTGAGTTCAGGGAAAATATGGGTAATGGCCGTCGCTGAGCCTGTTGTCGTAGGGATAAGGCTTAAACCACAGGCCCGCGCCCGGCGGAGATCTTTATGCGGTGCATCTAAGATAGTTTGAGTGTTGGTAATATCGTGAATAGTCGTCATGGAACCATGCACTATGCCGAGGTTTTCGTGGATCACTTTGACGATTGGCGCCAAACAGTTAGTAGTACAGGAGGCCGCAGTCACAATCGGATGAATGGCTTTGTCATAGAGTTGATGATTCACTCCCATGACAACGTTTAACACGCCCTCTTCTTTAACGGGCGCTGTGACCACAACGCGTTTAACGCCTTGATCTAAATAAGCTTGTAGCACTTCTTTGGTTTTCATCTTACCCGAGGCTTCAATCACTACATCGCAGGCGGACCAATCGGTTTCGGCGATGGTTTTATTGCGAGTACAGCGAATACGCTTGCCATCGATAATGATGTCATCACCATCGGCATTGGCTTCGTACTGCCAGCGACCATGCACAGAGTCGAATGTCAGCAAATGGGCTAAGGTCGCCGCATCCCCTGCGGGATCATTAATCTGCACAAACTCAACCTCTTCCCAGCCCCAAGCGGCGCGTAATGCTAAACGTCCCATACGGCCAAAGCCATTTATCCCGATTTTGATTGTCATACCAGCATCCTTCACACTCAGTTTTATATTAGGTGTTTTATATTATTTGTTTAAGATTAAAGCGTTATCTGTTCGATATAGCCGCGTTGATGCACATTGGTTAAGGCATTAGGGCGAATGGATTGCACTTGAGTTATCACTTCTGCCAAGGAGCCTCCCGCCAGTAACAGCAAGATTGCCGCCATTAATCCTGTGCGACCGGAACCACCGCGACAATGAATCGCAATCGTCGCTTTGTTTTGCATCAAGGTCAGCAGTTCTGCTCTGTGCTTTACAAACGCTAACTCAAATTCCTCTGCGGGCGATGCATCATCTTCTATGGGTAAATGCAGCCAAAGGATCCCCGCTTCACGGCAAATATCGGGCAATAATGCAGCTCCAAATGTTTGCAATTCGGCCAACGGCATTAAAGTGATAATGACCTCAGTCCCCGCATCTTTAAGATTGGCAACTGCATCCGCTAGGGGGACAGATTTAGTCCCAGGGCAAGGGGTAAAAATCAACCTAGCGCCACTCTCTAGCGGCAAAATATCAAATGGATGTGACATTAAAGTGTTACCCCACTAACCAGGATTCAATCATGGCTCTATGGGGAATGGAGCCCCAATGCACTAGCTTCTCATCAATCACCACAGCGGGCGTACTCATCACCTTATAATCCATGATGACTTCTGGATTGGTTTCCTTCACCAGAGAAATACCGATGCCCTTCTCGTTGGCAATGGCCGTAATGATCTCAGCGGTTTTAGTGCATTTAGCGCATCCGCTACCTAATACTTTGATGTTTAACATTTTTATAATTCTCACAGAATGGGACCTATAGCGTTAAAGATCCAACCGATTAAGGTGAATGAAATCAATAAAATAGCAAAAACGATGGCCAGCAAACGCCATTGCATCACCTGCTTGAGCAAAATGAACTCGGGAAAACTGGCGGCAACCGTAGACATACAAAATGCCAATGTCGTCCCTACGGGCAAGCCATTAGTGATAAGGCTCTCCATGATAGGGATAACCCCTGTGGCATTGGAATACAGAGGAATACCAATCAATACCGCCACAGGAACCGACCACCATTGACCATCGCCTAAGTGGGCTTCGATCCAACCGTCAGGCACAAATCCATGGAGTGCGGCGCCAAGCCCAACCCCAATAATGACCCATTTCCACACTCGGCCAAAAATCTCTAAGGTCTCGCCTTTCGCAAATTCATGCCGTTCCGTTAACGTCATGGATGTTGATGTCATACCCTCGCTATTATCGCGACTTGCTTGCGCCTGACCTTGCTCGAGTGCTTTGGCGGCAAAGGACTGCAGCCAACGCTCAGCGCGAATCGAGTCCAAAAATGCCCCCGCCAACATACCCACTGACATGCCGACCAGCACGTATATCACAGTGAACTGCCAGCCAAGCAGACTCACAAGCAACAGTACGGCGACTTCATTAATTAACGGCGAAGTGATCAGAAATGCCATAGTGATCCCAACGGGGATCCCCGCAGAAGTGAAACCTAAAAAAACCGGAATGCTAGAACATGAGCAGAATGGGGTAACAGCGCCAAAACCCGATCCCATAAAGTAACCGACAAAACGATTTTTACCCGCCAAGTAATCCCGAACCCGCTCGACATTGAGCGAGGCCCGCACCAAAGCGATGCCATAAATCATCAGCAACAGGAGCGCAAAAATCTTAGTGGTATCTTCAATAAAAAAATGGATGGCGTCGGCGAGCTTAGTATTGGGCTCTAAACCCATCAAATCAAAAGTTAACCAGCCCGCTAAATCTGAAAATATTTGCAGCATTGTTACGCCACCTTAATATTAAGCAAAACTTTAGACACGTAAATATATGAAAAAACGTATATTTGAGGTTAAATTTTTGCAGCTAGTCTTCTAGCAGCAAGCTTTAGCACGGTCAGGACGCCCGCCCATCTTACACAAATTACGCATATTTTCTTCAAGGAATACAGTGTTTTGGTTGGTAACTTCACTCAGCACTAACTGACTCCATTCGGGTAAGTCATTATTGATACGATAGAAAACCCATTGCCCCTGACGGCGATCAACTAATAAACCGCATTTACGTAATTGGGCCAAATGTCGCGAAATCTTAGGCTGGGTCTCTTGCAATGCCTCGGTCAATTCACAGACACAGAGCTCTCCCTCTTGCTGGATCAACATCATGCAACGCAAGCGGGTTTCATCGGCTAAACATTTAAAAAACTGGGTTGGATTAATCATTGATGCCCTTAGACTGAACTAATACAAACATTTTGATCCTTTTGTTAACTTTCCTAAAGGTTCATTCAAACAGCAAGCTGTGAGCGGTAAGAAACAACACTCGTTTTTCATGGCTATGGATCTTTTGGAAAGACCTTGTACAATATATACGAATTTTCATATATGTAAATATCCGTATATAAGATCACCTTAAGTATCATGCATTAGTCAAAATGGTGTTTGAGTATAGTGTTCAACACTAAGATACATACGAAAATTCACATATAAAAAATCATTCAAACCCACCGACAATATCGTTAGGTGAGGGCATTATTTTATGATTACGGGTAGACAGTCTCTGCCCTTTTAGGAGCTTGTATGTGGTTAGCAGGGGCAATTTTTGTTCTCACCATAGTGTTAGTAATTTGGCAACCTAAGGGGTTAGGCATAGGTTGGAGTGCTACCTTGGGCGCCGTATTGGCCCTACTACTGGGTGTGGTGCACTTAGGGGATATTCCTGTGGTATGGAATATTGTCTGGAATGCGACCGCCACCTTTATTGCCGTGATCGTCATCAGTTTATTATTAGATGAGTCGGGATTTTTCGAATGGGCCGCGCTACATGTGGCCCGTTGGGGCAAAGGTCGTGGCCGTTTACTCTTTACTTACATAGTGTTACTCGGCGCGACTGTTGCCGCATTGTTTGCCAATGATGGCGCGGCGTTGATCCTCACCCCGATCGTAATTGCGATGTTACTGGCTCTGGGCTTTAGCGCCGGAGCAACCTTAGCCTTTGTGATGGCGGCGGGTTTTATTGCCGATACCGCAAGTTTGCCGTTAATTGTCTCTAACCTAGTCAATATTGTTTCGGCGGACTTCTTCAATATAGGTTTTAACGAATACGCCTCTGTGATGGTGCCCGTCGATATTGCAGCTATTAGTGCCACCTTAGTCATGCTGCATCTGTTTTTTCGCAAAGATATTCCCGCGACCTACGACTTGCAAAAACTACGCGAACCTAAGGCCGCCATTCGCGACCTCAACACCTTTAAAACCGGTTGGGGCGTATTAGTCTTACTCTTGGTGGGCTTTTTTGGCTTAGAACCGCTCGGTGTGCCCGTGAGTTTAGTCGCTGCCGTGGGTGCCCTGATCCTGTTTGTTGTTGCGAAAAAAGGCCATGCCATAGATACCACTAAGGTACTGCGCGGCGCGCCATGGCAGATAGTGATCTTTTCACTCGGCATGTATTTGGTTGTTTATGGTCTTCGCAACGCAGGCTTAACCGATTACCTATCGAGCGTATTAAATAGCTTGGCAGAACAAGGGCTTTGGGCTGCCACTATGGGCACGGGCTTCTTGGTCGCGTTTTTATCCTCCATCATGAACAACATGCCAACGGTGTTAATTGGCGCCCTCTCGATAGACGGTAGCAATGCAACTGGCGTGATTAAAGAAGCCATGATTTACGCGAACGTAATTGGTAGCGATTTAGGTCCCAAAATCACCCCCATCGGCAGTTTAGCAACCCTGCTATGGCTGCATGTACTGGCGCAGAAAAATATTAATATTACCTGGGGTTATTATTTCCGCGTCGGCATAGTGATGACGCTACCTGTGCTATTTGTCACCCTAGCGGCACTGGCGCTGCGCCTCTCCTTCTAATCTTCGTCCATGGGCACTAGAGCATCTGTTTAGTGCCTATGGATAAATTTATAAGCGATTATTTATCAGAGACATGTTATGACTAATATGATTGATGACAGCATTAAGATTTACCACAATCCAGCCTGTGGCACATCGCGCAACACCTTAGCATTGATCCGTAATAGTGGAGTCGAACCCCAAATCATCCACTACTTAGAAACGCCACCCTCCCGCGATGAATTACTTAAGTTAATTAATGAGATGAAAATCTCTGTGCGTTCATTGCTACGTAACAATGTTGAACCATTTGAACGACTAGGACTTTCTGAAGACACATTTAATGATGAAGAACTGGTTAACTTCATGCTGGCTTATCCCATTTTAATTAACCGTCCTATCGTCGTTACGCCGCGAGGCACAAAACTCTGTCGCCCGTCTGAGACAGTGCTTGATATTTTGACCAAAGCACAACAAGGCTCTTTCACCAAAGAAGATGGCGAAATCATCATTAATGAACAGGGACAAAGAGTTCGCACATGAAACCACTAAACCACGATATGCCAGCGCTCAAGCAAGAATTAATGGTTAATAACATGGATATGGACTGTTTTAATCTAACTCCTTTAACCCACCCGCCTAGAATACTGATGCTTTATGGCTCAGTACGAGAGCGCTCCTATAGCCGACTGACGACGGAAGAAGCCGCTCGACTATTAACACACATGGGCGCAGAGGTGCGTATTTTTAACCCTTCTGGACTTCCACTTCCTGATGATGCGCCTGACAGTCATCCCAAAGTCATGGAACTAAGAGAAATGGTACGTTGGTGCGAAGGTATGGTGTGGTGTTCACCAGAACGCCACGGTGCGATGACCAGTATTATGAAAGCCCAAATCGATTGGATCCCTTTGGCTGAAGGTGTTGTCCGGCCTTCACAAGGTAAGACATTAGCAATAATGCAGGTGAGTGGTGGTTCACAGTCCTTCAACACACTAAACCAAATGCGTATATTGGGACGATGGATGCGCATGTTCACCATACCCAACCAGTCTTCAATCGCAAAAGCTTGGTTAGAGTTTGACGAGGCAGGCCGAATGAAACCTTCGCCTTACTACGATCGCGTAGTTGATGTTATGGAGGAATTGATGAAATTCACTTTACTCCTGAGGGGCAATGTTAATTTCCTCACGAACCGATATAGCGAACGCAAAGAAAGCGCTTCAGAGCTATCAACCCGAGTAAATCAAAAAGAAATATAGATTAAACACTAAAAGTATTCTGAACTATGGAGCAAAAGATTAGCCCAGCGCCAACTTTTGCTCCAGATAAGAACCATCACGCCAAATAAGTACATTCCAAATACACGAGTGAGCACCTAAATCCTTAAAGCCAGCTAAAAACTCTCTGTAACTTGCTATTAAAGATGCAATTCGTCCATTTGCTTGAATTCATGTTTAATCTGTTGATATTGCGATGGCCATTCATCGTACCAAAGAGCAAACTCCTCTACAGGCATAGGCCGAGCAATGCCATAGCCTTGGCACAATTGGCAGCCCAATTCAGCTAAACTTTTACCATGGGCAATGGTTTCAACACCTTCAGCAATCACATTAAGATTAAATACTGACGCTAAGCGGATAACACCCTCCACAATACGCCAATCATCTTCGCTATCGAGCATACCTCGCACAAAACTCTGATCAATTTTTATCGTCGATATGGGTAATTGGCGTAAATACGTTAACGACGAATAACCTGTACCAAAATCATCTAGGGAAAAATGAACACCCAAACGCTTACATTCCTGAAGGATATCAATTGCCAATGTCATATCTTCAATGGCGGCACTCTCTAAAATTTCCAATTCTAGATCCGAAGCCGTCAAATCGGGATATTGCATTAACGTCGATTTTAAGAACGCGCTAAAGTGTTCAGCCAATAGCTGCCGAGCGCTTACGTTAATACTTACTGCTATCGGACGACCACTCTGCTGCCAATTTTGCCATTGCGCTACTGCAGTATTGATAACCCATTCACCTAAAGCAATTTCAAGATCACTGCCTGCAATATCCGGTAAAAACTCACTCGGACCGACTATGCCTCGCAGTGGATGACGCCAACGAATTAAGGCTTCCGCACCAATAATTTTACCAGTAGCGAGATTCACTTTTGGTTGGTAAAACATCACAAATTCATGACGTTCAAAAGCTGATTTAAGTTCTTCTAACCAAGTTCTCCGAGCAATAATGTTACGATCAATGTCAGGATCAAACATTTGGAAACGATTCTTACCTGCAGATTTTGCCATATACATGGCTTGGTCGGCATGGCGCAATAAAATGTCGGGGTCAACGTTATCCTCTGGATACAAACTCACACCAATACAAGCCGTTAAACAAAGATTTAAATCGCCGATTGATATCGGCTGATCGACCGCCGCCAGTATTCGTAATAGTACTTGAGTACATTCTTCCTCAGACATCATCTCAAATAAGATAACGAACTCATCGCCTCCTACCCGGGCCAACGTATCTTGCTGCCGAATCACCACAGACACATTATTTGCAATCGCGATCAACAGTTGGTCACCAACCTCATGGCCATAACGATCATTGACCACCTTAAACCCGTCAAGGTCCATAAAACACACGGCACAGAGACTGCCATTACGTTGAACATGGGCAATCATTTGCTGAAAACGGTCTAAAAGTAAGCGACGATTTGGTAATCCTGTGAGTGCATCATAATTTGCCACGCGATCTAACTCAGTCTCATGGGTCTTTAATAACGTGATATCGGCTTGAGTTCCTGAAATCATCAACGCTCGACCTTGACTATCCTCTTCAACAACTCGCCCCTTACACAATATCCAGCACAGCTCGCCAGTCTTTTTAATGCAGCGCACTTCCAACTCTATACTGCTTGTTTTATGGATGAGATGCTGTAGAACCTGTTGCTCTATATTTTGCACATCTTCGACATACACATATTGGCGCCAATTATTAACCGTCAACTTCATCTCGCCAGCTTGATATCCCAAAATGGCTTCAAATCTTGGGCTGATTTGCACTTCTCCAGTAACAGCATTCCAGTCCCAGAATCCTTGTTCAGAACCTTGAATAACCCTTTGTAATTGTGCTGTTTGAGCCGCTAGTTGTTGTTGAAGCTGTCGCGCCTGGGTAATATCTTGCACTGTACCGTGCAATTTAAATATCTTACCGTGCGGATCACGCTGTGCTTGACCCCTAGCCATAATCCAGCGATGGGCACGATTAGGATCTAGCAACTCAGCTTCGCATTCATACTCTTCTCCCGTATGCACACATCGCATCACCAGCGTACTTAACGCTTGCCAACTCTCAGGAGTAAATAATTTCTGCACTTGTTCTATCGAAGGGGCAGCTTCTTTATATGGCAAGCCATAAATCACAAAAACCTGTTCAGACCAAGTATGCGAATCAGTAACTAAATCCCACTCCCAACTGCCAATCCCTGATAATTGTTGTGCTTGTTTTAATCCCAACTCACTAATGAGTAAATGTTCAGCATTTTTTTCTTGAGTCGTGACATCCCTTGCTATTCCAAATAAGCCACAAATTGCACCTTGAGCGTCAAACACAGGACCTTTGGTCACTTGAAAAATGGCTGCTTCACCCTGAATATGTAAATACTCTTTATGTGTGGTGACCATTCCGGACACTAATACAGTGCGATCTTTTTCTTGGATAATATCAATAGAGTCAGCATCAAAAATATCAGTGTCATCTTTGCCCAAGATGTCACTCATACTCTTGCCGACAAAGGTAGCGGCACCTTGGTTGACCAAGATATAACGCCCCGCCAAATCCTTCACAAAAATACCATCGGTTGTTTGAGAAACCACAGAATCGAGCAGTTGATGATTCACATCCAATTTCTGTAATGAGGCACGTAAATAGCCGCTTAGTGCACTGATCACTATGCCGTAAACACTTAGACTAATAAGCTGTAACCAATCTACCGAATGAATATTGTCGAGACTATCGGCGGTTGGATGAAGATAATAGACACACAGAACAGAGAGACATGTCGCGACTAATCCAGGGGCGAATCCGCCACCAATAGCGCTTAATGAAATGGGCAACATAAAAATCAGCAATAGTAAACGCTGGTGCTGCTCAGCTGAAAGTGAATTGGCAAACCATAGCGTTATCAGCGTAAAACTCAATATCGCAATGTATTTAAGCCATGAGATATTACTTATCGCTACAGAGCGAGCAAAGGTTATTTCAAGCAAATTACCCGATGGAGCATTATGACGGTCAGGAACGGCATTCAGAACAAAAAGTAGGATAAAGGCACTGGTAAATACAAAGAAAAAACCTTTAGCGAGGGATAAACGAAACACAGTTTCTGTGTCCGTAAATACAAGCAACAATTGATCGGATAAAAAGATCCATCCAAGCGCTGCAAGCGCATAAATAGCCACAGCTAAAATAATATATTGAGTCCGAGACTTATGATTATGTACAGTATTGTCAACCATCCTAACTCCATCACAACTAGCGCCATCAAAACGACTCCCTTGATCTATGATTGGCACTAACGCCAGCCAACAATAGGTGGTCATTCCACAGATGAACATCATATTTAAGCTAAAGACTATAACTTAAAAAGCATCAGTATAATCTAATAAAAACCCGAAAGAACAATGTAAAACATAAAAACCCAACAATTTAAATACCTAAAAAGGTAGATATTACGGGTAAGGATATAGGCCCATACCTGTGAGGTTAAAATAAAAATATACAAGCACTATTAAAACCCATGTCTATAGAACTATCGCAAATGCAATGGAATATCATACTTCCTAAAAAGCTTAATTATCGAATCCTTATATAGTGGTTTGATAATGTAACCTTTAGCTCCTGCAGCTATTGCCTGCTGAACTGATGACTTATTTTTATTCCCAGTCAACATAACAATGGGCGTAATTGCATTTATTCCATTAGACTTATTAATGTGGTTAATAATATAAAACCCATTAGTATCAGGAAGATTTATGTCCATTAAAATAACGTCATACTTTTTCTTAGAAAGTAAATCTAACGCCATACGTCCAGACAATGATGTATCAAGTTCAATGGCATACGTTCTAAGAAGCATAATAGTTAAATTCAAACTAATGTGATCATCCTCAACAATTAACATCTTTGGCACTACAGGAACTTCAACTGATACAAGAGAATTTTTTGACTCCGAATACAATCGATTAAACGTGTATTTAGTATCAGGCACGGTTGGAGCAGCCTTGTTGCTAACCTCAATATGCTCCTGTTCTGGCAAAGGGGCTTCTGCGACCGTCGCCACATTTGATACATCAGTAACAACAAGTTCAAGTAAGTGCAACGCCTTACTTTGTAGTTTCAACAAAGCTGGTCTAATTTCATTAGAACGAATAAATGATAATATCTTCTTCAATGAAGCCAGATCTAACTCAGCGGTTCTATTACTTGCAAGGTGCGCTTCAGCCTTATCTAATGATTGCTCGATTTCAATCAAACTTAATTCAAAGCTATGTTCTAAATCTTTCTTGCGCTGAACACCTTTAAGGACGATCTCCTTGATATGCGGAGAGTAGTTATCTTGCACATTTACAAACTCTTCTACTTTTTTATATTTCCCTCTTAACCCAATTTCCCGCAATAAATGTGTACATATTATAATCGCTCTATGCACTTCATACATTGGCCTAGCGATTAAATAATCATTAATCACACCACTACGATAAGCCTCGTACGCTTCTCTTTCTTGGTGTTTTGGAATAAGAGAAACAACGGCATGCTCACATATTTCTACAGCCTGCAATTCCTCTATTGCTTCATAATAAATAAGTAAAGTTTCTTGTAAAGTTTCAGCTGCAACAAGAATCACTTTTGGGGCTGATTGTTTTATTTGCTCAACAAGCTCAGCATTCGTTTTAATCACATGAATACGAGAAAAGTGACGCATAAGAACACTTATCAATAATCTATCATTATCTTGGTCGTTCGTATAGAGAACGATATGCTCAAAATTGACTCTATCCACTAGCATTACTCCTTTGCATAAAAAACTCAATTAACGCAAATAAATCATCATCAACCTCTTGCCAATATTTTAAGATAACTTTGTAATCAATAGCATTGTTACGCGACACACGCTCTAGTTCTTGGCAAGATAAATTTAATTTTTTTGCCCCTATGTAAAGAGAATTACTTTTAAGGGTATGGCTAATTGCAGTAATAATACGAAGATCATTATCCACAATTGCAGACCTTAATGCTTCACGCTTAACAAGTAAATTACTGTAATATTGCTCTAAAAAATCGATAACTCTTCATCGCTTATATCTTCACCTACAAAATTATATATATCAGATAAGTTGACTATCTGTAAGATGTCTACTAATTCCTGCAGTGCTTCATCACAACAGAAAAAACTATTATCAAAAGAAGCATTATCAGTTTTGACTGTAGACTTTTTTAAACTTGCATTATTTGACAAAGTGACTTTTACTTCATCTAAAAGGCCAATCAAATCATTCAATGTCAGAGGCTTTACAAGTACGCGATTTGCTCCAGCCTTCAAACATTCATCTTTACATATGTCGCCATGATCAGCGGTCAACATCACAATAATCGATGGCGCTAATTCCCGATACCCTTCAACTTCTCTAATGACGCCAATGAGGTCTGAGCCCGATATAGTTGGCATTATCACATCAGAAATAACGACATTAAATTTATTTGTCTTAAAAAGCTCAATTGCTTGCATCGGATCTTGAACACAGGAAACTATGACTCCAACAGATAATAACTGCTTTTCGATAACAAATAAGTTTTCTTGACAATCATCAATAACTAACACACTAATATTACTATAATCAGCACTATCCGAAGCCTGCTCGTCAATAATATTAAAATAATTTTTAACATTAACAAAATCAGTTACTGATTGAATTCTGAGTGGTGGATATGAAATTACTTCGTAGTCGGAGTTAGACTTAGAAAGTGACACTCTCCTCAACTCTGCAACTCTTTCTTTTCTTGTAAAAAGACTAGTTACAAATTCATTCTTTGAGATAATATCATTTTGATTCAAGTCAATAAAAAGTATTGAGCTTTCATTTTCAAATTCCAGTAATTCATTACTTGGTAAATATAGCAACTCGAAATCAAGCTCTTTGGAATATCTTGAAACTGATTCGTGAAAAATGGAACTGTTAGTATATGCTGTTACTGAAGCATCAATATCAGAACGATAGGAGCCGCTTACATCAGGTGCCGTAAAGTGACTATCTAAAGCAAAATCAATAACAAAATAGAAAACGCTACCATCACCGATACGACTAATAACCTGAAGGTCACTTCCCATTGAACGACATATACTTTTACTTATGTATAGTCCTAAGCCAACACCACCATACTGACGGTAAGAATTTGATGATGCCTGCTCATACTTACCGAACACTTTTGATTGTTCCTCTTCAGTTAAACCGATACCATTATCAATAACAGAAAACTTTAGTTTTACATTTTCGAATGACTGTTCCAGAACTTCTACTTCTAATAGAATCGACGAGTCAATTTTATTGGAAAACTTAATTGAATTGGAGATTAAATTATAGATAAATTGATTTAGTTTAACTTCATCACAAATAACCCTGCGATTAAAATTCAATGGCATAAAAAAGTCTAAATTAATGTCTTTTTTATCTGCTTGAAGGCTAAACGCATCAACAACAGATTCGCCTAACAACCTAACATCTACCGAGTCATTTTTAACATCTGCACTACTCTCATTTGTCTTTTTAAAATCCAACATACTATTAATGAGTAATAGAACTTGTTTTGAAGTACTGAATGCGACAGATAATAACTTCTTATCCTGTGCCCTTACATTACCTAAACTGAGCTCAATTAAGCCTAGCACTGCATTTAATGGTGTTCTAATCTCGTGACCTAGAGTGGCAATAAAATCACTTTGAAAGCTATTCAATTGTTCCAGCTCTGAACATTTCTCTATTAATACTTTTTCTTTCTCATATCGTTTAGATTCATCTATAATTAATCCAAACCGAGTTCTATCATCAAGGAAGAAATCTCTATACTCAAAATACAACCCTGATTTAGTTTTAAAAGATAGGCATATTTTTTTATTAGTTGCACATTTATATCTAAACCACTTCATAATTCTATAATTATCTCTACCAACAACCTCATAGCTAACAATATCTTGAATTAAACTAAAAAATGACTTGCCAATATAATTATAAAAATGTAAATATGGGAAAAGGTATTTAACCCCGCCACCAATAAAATCAATATTACCAAGACTATTTACGACAAGAACACCATCTGAAGTAATTTCCTGATATCTAGAGTCATCACCCGCAGGATTCTCACACCTAAATTGGCTATACTCGAAATTTTTTGTTATTGACGCATCATGCTCTACAACACAGAGCACAATAAATTTTTTATTTGCCATCTTTAATAGGCTAAACTTTAAACAGTTACTTCCTATCATTAAGCATTCATTAGGCGTGATATTCTGTTTAATCTTTTCAAAATGCTGAATTATTTTTTTCTTGGCATTTTTTAAAAAATTATTATTTGAGAAAATTTGATTCTCGCCTAACCACTCCCCCTCAGGTGATAACATAAATGCACAAGAATCAAACAAGTCTAAATCAATACCATTCATCATCGCATATCCTTATTGCAAACTAGCATTCATTACTACTGAACTGAATTTTTATACTGATTAAACCAGCTATACACTTTATCACACGCTGAGATGAGCCTCTCAGGATCAATATTATAATTATCAATGAAATAATCGACAGTAACCCAATCACCTTCCATATACGCCAGAGTAAGTTGTAAACAATGAGCTAGGTATCCATGATTATTAAGTAAAGCACGCTTTATTTGCTGTTCAAGAGGAAGCGGCTCTATCGCTCTGTTCATCGGCTTATCTAAAATGGCATCTAAAGTAGATAATAATCCAGTCAAAAATGCTGACTCTTTCAACAAAGGAAATCCCATTAATGATATTAACTCTTCACATAACCGAGCCCTGATTATAGTATTATTAATTAACACAACTGGTTTATTGGGGTTAAGTTCAGCCAAAATAATGAGACTTACAAACTTACGAAGTTTATTTTCACCTAAAAAAACCATAGTCTGCTTAATAGAGGTAAATTCATTCACATGCTCAAACTGACTTGAATTGACATATCTTAGTAATTTATAAGTAAGATCTAAATCTTGAGAAAAATAATTTTCAAGTTTTTTATAACTAAAATCAGACTTAAAAACCTCATTATAAATAGACATAACAAAATGTTGTGTAGCACCTATTTCACTCCCCTCTATGAGTTCTGGCTTATAAAAATAATAACCTTGAAAATAATCAAAACCGAGTGACTTAGCTAGCCTATACTCTTCCAATGTTTCAACTTTCTCTGCAAGTAGTTTTAAATTATACTGTCTAAATTTAGGGATCAGATGAGAAACACTATCCAAAGGCGTTGAAATTATATCAATTTTTATAAGTTTAAAAAAAGGAAAAAAACGTTCCCACTCAGGAGAATAAACAAAGTCATCTAAAGCAAGATAATAACCCAAGTTAAATAACTCTTTAATTAAAATAAAGTTATCCTCGCTTGGGCTAACAGTTTCCAATACCTCAACAATAATATTTTTGTATGGGAACATGTATAATAAATGGTCTCGCAAGAAATGAGATGGAAAATTAATTAATGCTGGCTTCCCTTCGGTTAAATCCTCTAGATCCATACTTAAATAACTATTTACAAACACTTTAGCTGTAGCAACATTGTCTGTAACACCCTGTGGGAAATAGTTATCCCGGCTATTTCTAAAGAGCAACTCATAAGCAACAACGTTTTTATTTCTATTCAGTATAGGCTGTCTTGCCATATAAAAGCGCATAGTTCACCTCTTCCCTTTGGGTCACTTAACTTTATAATCATTAGTGAATCAGTCCTTTAATTTTTCAGTCTAGACCTAGGTGCACCATCTTTCAACTGCACTTTTCTAGCCTAGACTATAAATTAGCAGAAGTAGTGATTAAATCCGGTTTAAATCTCAGATTTATGTTTAATTTAGGTGAATATTTAAAAAATTATCCTCAAGACATAAATACCTATTTTTAGGTATAACCATCTTGTTTATCCATAAAAATTAAGTATTAAATGAACCGCAATTCTAGTATTCCGCAACACAATAAAATGAATAAAAAGAACACTTAAAACTGAAAAAAACTATTATTAATCCTTTTAGACATAATGGACTTATTGGCTTATTGGCTTATTGGCTTATTGCCAGTTAATGGCGTCATTACATAGCAGTGATACTAGATGAAGAACTTACCGCACTAGGGTTTGCTGGCGAGGATGTCACAACGATTTGACTGGATTTGATGCGAGGCTGAGCCCGTGTAGTGTCGTTATCCACATAAACGGGCAACATAAGCAGGTGATGAACACCATTTTGAGCTAGCTTAATAACAACACTAGTCGTGTCCCCAAGGTTTGGGTGGTAATGCTACTGGCTGGGTAAGATCAAAATCGACTTTAAAATTGCGTTGTTCTCGCGTGAGTTGGTAACTAAAAATCGTTGGCGTAATTTCCATGTGCCACACATTGGTAATCGACTGAGTGAGTCCATTCTTGACGAAGTTATCGATAGATTCCCTATCAATGGGAAATGACTGTTTCTGTACTGTCCCATCATTCATAGTGTCGCCGCCATACATGGTCACAGCATCTTCACTTCCATCCTGATGGCGATGGTCGTGCTTCAACTTAAGCCCTTGCTGCGTTTTAGTCAGCACCCAAGTACGCGAGTGGTCATCACCCACATGGAACGGGATCTTAAGCTCAGTGTCGCTACATTCACGCACGTGCATAATTAACGACTTGCCGCTAAAGGCCGAATCGGCACTGTCACCCGATACCACTTTTCCCGCAAAGGCTTGGCCACAATGGGCCGCAATTTGTGCGAAAAAAGTATTCTGCGTCTTGGTGGATAGCGACTCAACTTGAGCGGCGATGGATGGCAAAGCGATAAAAGACAAACTGATAAGCCCAAGGCTCGGTAGGGTAATGTTGGGATTCATTATGTTCTCCACTTTTTTAGATGGAAAACACCCTAACACTAGGAAATAAATTCAAACTGAATTTCACCTAGTGTTAGTGATGATAAACCAAAGTGATTACCAGCCGATATAAGTACGCGAACGATTACCCAGACGCTTTTTGATAAAGCGAGCCGTCATAATACTGCCTACCATCATGAAAATGAAAATCCCAGCGGAAAAGAGCACGCTAGTCACAGCAGAACCTGGTGGGAAGCGGAAACGCATTACGGTTGCAGCCGTGTTAAATAGCATATCGAAGAGTGGATGAATAAAGAAAATTGCAAAACTCATCTCAGCGACTTCGACTAACCAAGGCAAACGACTTCGTCCCGACAACCATTCACAGAAATTCAGTACTAATACACATAAACAAAGTTTCTGAATAAACTGCCAATCGATACCGTTGTACTCAAATGGTGCCTTATGATAGTTACCAATATGCTGCACTATGTAAGTTTGTTCGACTAAGCTCACCACTAAAAAAATCATCGCTAGTGCGGTGAAAATAGAGCCAAAGCGCGTCACAATATGTTCATCTTGCGAATATAGAATACCAATCAAATAGAAAGGTACAAAATACACGACTGAGTGGATGAAATTGACGTTACCTATAGGTCTATGCAATAGGATTGCTACCACACAGCTTAGTACAAATAGTGTCCAACGCATCTGCTGCGAGCAACGGATAAACCATAAAAAAATCGGCGAGAATAAAAACACCGCCATGATGAAGGGAATGTACCAGTGCGGATACAGAATATAACCGTTACGCACAGTATAAAAAATACTCAGCAAGACATTATCGAGCGGCTGATGCTCCATAAATATCCAGCGCAAACACAAACAAAATAGACCAATTAATGACACAACTAAAAAAGGATAAAGTACGTTTTGTACTTTGTTCTTCATAAACTTGCTGTAGTCGAAATCCTTATAAAAAATGCGATGGAAAAAGTATCCCGAGATAAACACAAATAACGCCGTGCCACCACGCAATAGATTTTCCAGCAACAGCGGGAAACCTTCACCAGAGTTGTAAATACTGTGGCCAAGCACGATAAAGATAATCGCAATGCCACGCATGTAGGTAAATTCGAGCTGATTTTTTCTCATTATTAATTCATCGCACAGTAGAGGGTTCTTCCATCAACAACACTCGCAGAAACCCTAATAGTTCCATGGACTTCCGCTTCGTTGAATACCAGATACTGACCCTCACGCTGAAAGGGGAATGCTAAAGGTAACAGAGTTGCCGCCTCAATGCCCTCACAAAAATTTTGTACTGGAACATCGAGTAATGGACTGCCACTCACTGACAAGTTACTAAATTGCGCGCTCATCCCTAAATAAGCTTGAGTCATTTCCTCTTGATAGGGCACTACATAAAAGCCAGAACGTACGTCACCCACATCAATAAAACTGCTACTATCGCTCACGCTCGGCATAACCAATAACGGCACTTTTGGATCCTGCACATTCAACAACAACTGAGACAGTTTTGCTTGAGTGGCAGGGTAATACGCTAGCATCTCCTGCAGCTGTTTCTTTTGTTTAGCGTCTTTCTTGTCTAGCGGGGATACAGGCTTTACGCGGTTCAGTAGTAAATCCACAGGTAACATACCCGACATGACCGACTCTTTCCACACATAAGGGTCTTGAGTGCTATCCAACAATATGCCCGCCAGAGCGCCAATATTTGCCGCCTCAGCCGTCCAACCAACCCACATCTTCTGCTGTTGATAATAGTCATACACATATTTTGTCAGTATTTGCTGATAACCAAGTAAAGTTTGATTTTGACTCAACACACGCGCACCAGCGGCCAATTCCACATACTTAGCGCTGCCTTCAACAAGATCATTGATGTAACCGACTCGATCTTCATTCGGCGCAATTTGGCGCCATTGCTGCAACCAATAGGCTGCATAGCTAAGGTATAATGACTGTTGCTCGGGTTGTGCCAGCGCCGCCATTAAGGCATCAAATAACTGTAAACGATAATAGCGAGCATCGAAGTTGAGCGGAAAGACCTCGCCCTCATAACGCTTACCGTCTTCCAATACTCGCCATTCGGATTGGGCATAAAAATGGAAGGCTTCATGCAAGCCATTGCTCGCCCAGATTAAAAAAGCTAAATCCGTTGGCTTAGTGTCGCGAGTAAATTGGATGTTCGGCACTTCGAGCTGGATCAATACGCCTGGCTGGCCATTATATTGTGGAAAGCCGAAACTCACCGATAGACCAGAGTGCAGATTGACCGACTCTAACACACTGTTATCTTGAATTATTTCGCCACCAGGCTGTCGAAGCCAGACATTACCAGCATAACTAAAAAGGTGTACTTTATCTTCAAGGCGAAAACCGGGCCACAAAGCTTCGCTCTGGCGACTATTCTGTGCCATAAAATCGAGGTAAAGACGGGCGAGTTGTTCCGGAGAGGCCTCATCGGCAAACGCGGGGGTAGCGGCAGAGACACCTAAAAGCCATAGGATCACTACCATAATATTTTTCATTTATCTGCCTAAACAAACACAAGGGGTTTACAAAACAGCGCTAGCATATAGCGCAATCAAGCAATAGTGAAACATTTGCAAAAAAATATTTTTACCCCAGAAAATCTCAGTCAAAACCAAATCAACGACTCCTAATGAAATCATATTTTTAGCACAATTTTGCATCACTTAGGCGATTGCGTTTGCAATAGGCTTAAGTCTTAGGTTCGCTCGGCTTATCTCCAAACCACAGTGCGAGTTTATCCGCCGCAAGGGATTTCACTTCATCATCGATATATAAGGTCACCATAGTCAGGGCAGCGGCAAGGGCACCTAAATCATCGGTAAAGCCAACTAAAGGAGTCAGATCGGGAATCGCATCTAAAGGCAAAATAAAATACGCTAACGCGCCGTAGATGACTGACTTAGCCCACTTAGGCGTATTGGGTTGTTGCGCTGCATAATAAAGCCATAGTGCCCGCTCGATGACCTCTCTACCTGCTTGACGGCTAAAGAGTTTGATCTTGTTCCAAAATCCGCTGTCAGTAAATTGCTCATCCGCCATCATATTTCTCCAGTACCCTAAAGTTGTTTGGGTATACACCCATGCCACTTCACAGTGTACGACGATAAGCCGCGGGGGTCAGGCCAAATAGTTGCTTAAAACGTAAGGAAAACTTTTCCGCAGATTGATAACCACAGGCCAAAGCCACTTGTAATACTGGCTCACTCGAATTCTGCAACATGGCTAAACCATGACAAAGCCGCACTTCTACCAGTAACTGCCTAAAACTGGTGTCTTCTAAGGCCAATTTACGCCTAAGGCTTGCCGTGCTCATGTGTAACTTGTCGGCAATATCCTCCTGCTGCCATGATGCCGAAGGACTCACACTCATCAAGGCCAAGGCCGCTTGAGTCACGCTGCGTTGGGTGTGTCCATACAACCAGTTCACACTGCGTTTATCCGGCAAACTTAACAGTAACGCGGCCAAATAATGCAGTTGAACAGGATCGGCCAGAGACAAGGTCAAACTCTGTAATAGCGCATTCCAAGCTAAGTCCACAGCGCGTGATACGTTTTGGACTGGCATAGGGTCACGCCAATCGGTAGCGCTTGATAAAATACCTTGGGGTAAATCGTGGGGGAGTAATAACTGCACCGCCCGATAACGCCCAAGAAAAGGTCGATTAACAAAACTAATATGCGAACCAGCAGGAATTAACAGTAACTGCCCTTGGCCTACTAAAACAGATTCATCTTGCCAGAGCAGAGACTTTTCACCATAGATAACCCGAATAATCGACGGCTGATGTACAGGGACTTGAGATAAAGATTGTGCCTGCTTCGAATCATATTCAAACATACGGATCATGACACCAGCCTAATTATCAATGGATTATCGATTATATACCGCAGTCAACTTGGCGTTGCCGAGCGCTTGTGCCCTGAGCATAAAGCCCAATAAGGCAGGGCTAGCGTCCTTTGGCAATTCTAAAGCACTGGGTAATGCCCACACAGTAAATTCATACCTGTGAACGCCATGACCTTGGGGCGGGCATGCGCCACCAAAATTTGTAGTACCAAAATCGTTCTTCAAGGCAATGGCGCCTTTGGGCAGTGCATCAACATGCGAGCCCGCACCTTGTGCGAGCGAAGTTTGCGCTAAGGGTAAGTTATATACGGCCCAGTGCCACCAACCGCTGCCCGTTGGTGCATCAGGATCATAAGCTGTCACTGCAAATGCTTTAGTTCCTGTGGGCACGTCAGTCCAAGTCAGTTGCGGCGAAATATTTTCCCCTTGGCAACCAAAGCCATTAAACACTAATTGCGATGTCAGTTTATTGCCCTCGCTCATATCTTTGCTCGTTAATGTCATAGCACTTGCCTGTCCAACGAATAACCCAAGCACTAAACTCGCCCCTAACCACCCTTTATTCATGTCTATCTCCTATTCATGTTCGACCTGACTCACTTTACGTCAATCAAAAAAATAACATCTGCCCTAAAACGACAACTTTCTGCCCCAAATGCTCAAATGTGAGAAAAAAGTTATCACTTTTGCATTTTTCAAGCAGAAAGATGATTTTGTAACGAAAATATCTGCATAACAATGCAAATATGGAATGCGGTATAAATCAGAATAATGATTACAGCAGCCTTTTAATTAAGATTAGATATTTGAAATAAGATATTTTATGCAAATAATATTATTTAAATAATTCTGACAATATTTACTTTCATAATTTAGATAAAGATACTTAAGCATGATTGACTCCATTTAATATTGATAAATTAAGTTAAATTGACGTGCTAATTATTTAAAAATAAGACATAGGTCATGATTTTATTTATAACTCGCATATAAACTTCATTACGTAATAAAAACCTAACCATTTTCTCTAAGTCATAATGGAGTCGTATATGAAGAGGAAATCTAAAATTATGGCGCATATCAGGCGCACACGGCATATCATGATGCCTAGTCAACGTGACTATTTCGATCACTCCTTTATCTTCCTCCGCTAACCTTAGCGTAGGTAGTAGGCCAATTAACAGGTCTAAAGTGCTATTGCTCTAATAGGCGCAAACACTTATCGTACTGTTTTCATTTGGTTTATTATCTAACACCTTAATCAAAGCATTCTTTTATCAGTGCAGTTTTACTGCGGCTAAGCTATTCATACGCTCAATAAATATATTTCTACTTATATTTATTTCGTAACTTTGGCATAACCACATTTAATCTGCGCACGGAATAGCTATATCTAATTTTCATACCATTAATGTTTTTAATTAGGTATAGGCACACTTGTATCTATTTTTTATAAAGTAAAAGGGAAATTAACTATGAAATCATTAAAAGTAGCCGCTAGCTTATCTGTTAGATCTTGTTTCGATATCGACAGAGAAGTTGTCAATGTATTAACCACAGATTTTTGCGATGTGGGCGCGGCTGTCGTCTCTGTTGATGATGTTAGAAATGGTATTGTTGAAAAGATTAAAAACACCGGATTGAAACTGCCCATTTTCGTTTCAGTTTGCTGTGAAGAAACCTTCCCTGATGATGTTTGCTCATCGATTACAGGGGTATTTGAACTCTGCGGTGATAACACTGACTTCTACGGAAAACAGGTTGAGACTGCAATAAGTAAATATGAACAAGCGCTATTGCCACCTTTCTTCGGTACGTTAAAAAAATACGTCGAAATGGGTAACTCTACCTTTGCCTGTCCTGGTCACCAAGGCGGACAATTCTTCCGTAAACATCCTGTGGGCCGCCAATTCTTCGACTTTTTTGGCGAAACAATTTTCCGCGCGGATATGTGTAATGCCGACGTGAAACTGGGTGATTTACTGATCCATGAAGGCGCTCCACTGGAAGCACAGAAATACGCTGCCAAAGTTTTTAATGCCGATAAAACCTATTTCGTACTTAACGGCACTTCGTCATCAAATAAAGTCGCGACTAATGCGCTGTTAGCGAAAGGCGACCTCGTGTTATTCGACCGCAATAACCACAAATCAAACCACCATGGCGCATTAATTCAAGCAGGTGCTACACCTGTTTATTTAGAAACGGCACGTAATCCCTTCGGATTTATTGGTGGCATTGATGCCCACTGTTTCCAAGAGTCCTATTTAAGAGAGCAAATTCGTGAAGTCGCGCCAGAAAGAGCCGATGAAAAACGCCCATTCCGCTTGGCGATAATCCAACTCGGCACCTATGACGGCACTATCTACAATGCTCGACAAGTGATTGATAAAATTGGCCATCTTTGTGACTACGTCTTATTCGACTCGGCTTGGGTGGGTTATGAACAGTTCATCCCTATGATGAATGACTGCTCACCACTCTTGCTCGAACTGACTGCTGAAGATCCAGGCATTATCGTGACTCAGTCGGTGCATAAACAGCAGGCAGGGTTCTCACAAACCTCGCAAATCCATAAAAAAGATAAACATATCAAAGGCCAAGATAGATATTGCAACCATAAACGCTTCAACAACGCCTTTATGATGCATGCCTCTACCAGTCCCTTCTATCCTTTATTTGCAGCGCTAGATGTAAACGCGAAAATGCATGAAGGCGCAAGCGGTCGTTATCTGTGGCGCGAAGCGGTAAAAGCGGGTATCGAAGCACGTAAGCTATTGCTCAAAAAGTGTAAATATATCAAACCATTCGTGCCAACAATGATCGACGGCCGCCTATGGCAAGACTATGAAACCGAACAAATGGCCGATGACTTACGCTTCTTCGAATTCGAACCTGGTCAGAAATGGCACTCCTTCGAAGGTTATGAAAAAGGCCAATACTTTGTTGACCCTTGTAAGTTCTTATTAACAACACCGGGCATAGATGCTGAAACTGGCAAATATACCGAATTTGGTATTCCAGCGACTATTCTGGCTAACTTCTTACGGGAAAATAATATTATTCCAGAGAAGTGCGACTTGAATTCGATTTTATTCCTAATGACACCTGCGGAAGATATGGCCAAGATGCAACATCTGGTATCACAAATATCTCGTTTCGAGAAATTAGTCGATGAAGATGCGCCATTATCTGAAGTATTACCTAACGTTTATAACGCCAATAAATCCCGTTATAAAGACTATTCTATCCGTCAACTCTGCCAAGAAATGCACAATCTTTATGTCAGCCATGACGTAAAACAACTGCAGAAAGAAATGTTCCGTAAAGCGCATTTCCCTACAAAAGTGATGGACCCGCAGGAAGCAAACCTAGAGTTTATTCGTGGCAAAGTAGAATTAGTCCCACTCTCGCAAATTGAAGGAAGAATTGCAGCAGAAGGCGCGCTCCCTTACCCACCAGGCGTGTTATGTATGGTGCCAGGTGAAATATGGGGCGGTTCTGTTCAGCGTTATTTCCTTGCCCTTGAAGAAGGCATCAACCTATTACCTGGATTCTCACCAGAACTGCAAGGTGTTTATCTCGAAAATACCGCAGACGGCAAAATTCAAGCAATGGGCTATGTACTAAATAAATAATGAAGACTGACTGCAGAGTTTATTAACCCCACTCTGCAGTCAAATTCATGCCTCCTATAATAAGTCACCTAAATTAGGTTATTAGTATGAGTAAATCAGAAAATAAAATTGGCGTCGTCCAATTAACTATTATCACCATAGTCAACATGATGGGTTCGGGCATTATTATGCTGCCAACCCAATTAGCTCAAGTCGGTACTATCTCCATTTTATCTTGGTTAGTAACAGCAGCAGGGTCAACGGCCCTCGCCTTCGCCTTTGCTAAGTGCGGTATGTTCAGTAAAAAATCCGGTGGTATGGGCGGTTATGCCGAGTATGCCTTCGGCCGTTCTGGCAACTTTATGGCCAACTACACCTATGCCGTCTCGCTGTTAATCGCCAACGTCGCGATTGCCATCTCTGCCGTGGGTTACGCTGCCGTGTTGCTGGAAGTTAACTTAAGCCCGATGGCAATTTGTCTTGCGACCATTGGCGTACTTTGGTTGGCAACCATTGCTAACTTCGGTGGTGCCCGCATCACGGGTCGCGTCAGTAGCGTGACTGTGTGGGGGATTATTCTGCCTGTGATTGGCGTATCTTTAATTGGTTGGTTCTGGTTTGACATCGACCTCTATAAAGGTGCATGGAACCCGCATGATATGCCATTCTTCAAAGCGTTAGGCGGTTCTATCGCTATGACTTTGTGGGCGTTCCTCGGTTTAGAATCGGCCTGTGCAAACTCAGAAGCCGTCGATAACCCAGAAAAAAACGTACCTATCGCTGTTATGGGCGGTACCTTAGGTGCTGCAGTGATTTATATTGTCTCCACTAACGTCATTGCCGGTATTGTGCCAAATGCCGAGCTTGCAATGTCAAATGCGCCATTCGGCTTAGCCTTCGCACAAATGTTTAATCCAGTAGTTGGTAAAATCGTGATGGCCTGCGCCATTATCTCCTGTACTGGATCACTCTTAGGTTGGCAGTTCACTATTGCCCAAGTGTTTAAAGCCTCTGCTGATGAAGGATTTTTTCCTAAAATATTCTCTAAAGTCAGTAAAGCCGATGCGCCAATTTGGGGCATGACTATTATCGTCTCGATCCAAACAGCATTATCGCTGATGACCATTAGCCCATCACTGAGTAAGCAGTTCGAAGCACTCGTTAACCTCGCCGTCGTCACCAACATTGTGCCTTATATCTTATCTATGGCCGCGCTTGGCATAATGCAAAGACAGCAAAAAGTGCCTATCAATAAAGCCCGCGTTGCCAACGTGATCGCCGTAATCGGTGCGTTGTATAGCTTCTATGCTCTGTACAGCTCTGGCGAAACCGCAGTGATGCTTGGCGCCATAGCCACCTTCTTCGGTTGGACTATTTTCGGCGTGATCTCAAACCAAGCGCCTGTTGCCGACACACGTCCAGCCTAAATACGGCTAACGCATGATCGGAAACAATTAATACCAACATCCACATCAAGACTAACGATAACTCTGGGATCATAGGCCAAGCCTATGATCCCCTGGAGAATACTTGCTCATTATCGGGGGATTTATGAATAAGACTTGTCTCGCTTTAGTGTTACCTATGCTATTAACGGCCACCAGCAGTCAGGCGGTTGAACTCTATAAAGATCAAAAAAATACCTTAGATTTAACGGGTTGGTTAGGGTTTGCAGCATTAAATGACAGCCACGATACTTCAGTTATCGACGACTCATCACGCCTAAGATTCAGCTTCGAGCGCAGCGAGAAAAATGGCTGGACCGCTTTTGCTACAACAGAATGGGGGATCAACATGGTCTCCAGCGACGATGGGCTAGTGATGCAAGGGGGCAAACTCGCCGCCGAAAAAACCGATGATTTTCTCTATAACCGCTTAGGTTATGTTGGCATGTCCCATGATACATGGGGCAACCTGAGTTTCGGTAAACAATGGGGCGCCTATTACGATGTAGCAGGCACTACAGATTTACCGAACGTATTTGCAGGTTACAGCGTTGGCGCTTACACCTTCGGTGATGGCAGCCTCACAGGTACAGGCCGTGCCGATTCCGCCTTCATTTACCGTAATAATTTAGGCCCAGTACAAATCGCCCTGCAATATGCCGCCAAAACCAATGGTGATGTCAGCCTAAAAAACGATGACGGTAGCGAGATGACCAACTCAGAACTGAGTTTTGACAGCAGCTACGGCGCCAGTATTACTTATGCGGTAACCGATAAATTTAAGCTACTCGCAGGTTTTAACCGCGGTGATTTTGAAGGCCACCTAGGTAATACCCAAGTCGATGAAACCAATGAAATTGTCGGCATTGGTGCCATGTATGGTGACTACTATCACTATGCCGAAGGGCGTGAGGCCAACGGTCTCTATGTGGGCTTTAATGCTCACAAAAGTAAAAATAATGAACTGGTCAACGGCGATCTCTACGACGCCACTGGTGCCGAGTTGATGACTGCCTATCAATTCGACAACGGTTTTGTGCCCATGGTTGTACTCAGTTATTTAGATTTAGACACAGATGCAGCTACGCCTATTCAAGGTCAATGGACTCGCCAATTTGCCATGCTGGGGCTGCATTATCGCTACAGTAACGACACTGTGATGTTTGCCGAGATGAAGCTAGATTTCAGTGATATGGATGATCCTGCACTCGAAGCACAGGAAGACAACAGCTTCGCAGTGGGGATCAACTACTTTTTTTAGGACTAAAGGAGATGTTAGCTAAGGTTTCTAAAGCGCTCATTCTACTTTGGCATTGCTTAGTCGCATGAAGCAGGACGATTTTGAGTAACAGTCTTTAGTGACAGTTCTAATCACATGTTGAGTTAAATCATGTTTAGCAGGATAGGCAGCTCGCGTCATCGCTCATATGCGTGAGCTTATTTGAGGCTGAGGTGCGGCGCACGTTCCGTCTACAAACGCTCGCCGTAACACTCATTGGATGGTACCGCAGGCTTACCATTATCTCTACGCCACTCCAAGTTAGTTTCTGGAGTGGCTTTTTTCAATAATGAGCTGCTAGATCCACCTTTGCCACGATCTTCAGCGGTAATTTAAATTCCGACGACTGTCGTTCCGATTCCTCTTCGCTTTAAAAACTAATCTGCAACATCATGATAAAGCAGCCAAGCCTCGCGTTAAGAGCCAATGACTTACCTACCCTTCGCCATTTATCGCATTAATACAGCGTTGTACGACTTCTTTGAAAGTACCATCTATACTCACTTGGATAACGTCAGCTTCATCAGTCGCGGGCATTTCCAGCGTGTCGAACTGACTCTTGAGTAGCTCAATCGGCATGAAGTGGGCTTTTCTGGCAAACATGCGTTCTTTGACTAATTCAAAATCTCCGTATAGATGAATGAACACCAGCTTGCTGTTGTTCTGACGGATTAAGTCACGATACTGGCGACGCAGTGCAGAGCAGACAATAACCCCCTGCTCCCCCTTTTGCTCAATGCTATACACAGCGTCGTTGATGCGCTCAAGCCAAGGAGCGCGATCGCTATCGTTGAGCGGTGAGCCAGATTTCATCTTGATAATATTGGCTCTAGGATGCAGATCATCACCATCAATAAATTTCGTCTCTAAAGCCTCTGCGACCGCGGCACCAATCGAAGATTTGCCACAACTAGAGACGCCCATGAACACATAGCTATTGCCTTTTTTTCTCTCAGTCACTTTGTTAACCTCATGCCAATTCTCGAATTTAGTCACTTCCCACTCTACCATATTACGGGTAACATGTTACCGGTAACCTACAAAAATGTGGACAACTTAACTAACAAGGAAAAGTCCTCTTATGTCTGATATGTCATTGATTCTGACAGCACTGGGTTCAATCGCCCTGCTACTGTTCTTAGTGATGAAAGTGAGATTACATGCAGTAGTATCACTGATACTGGTGTCGATCATTGCCGGCCTTTTCTCTGGCATGAACCCAGCCGATATCACTAATACTATTCAACAAGGTATGGGGGGAACACTGGGCTTTGTGGCGGTGGTGGTCGCTTTGGGAGCCATGTTTGGCCGGGTAATGGAAGAGACTGGCGCGCTAGATCAGATAGCCCATACACTGCTGAATAAATTTGGTAACGACAAAGCTCACTGGGCCATGACCTTTACAGGCTTTATCTGTGCATTACCTCTCTTCTTCGATGTTGCTGTGGTACTGCTGATTGGCATCGCCTTTGCCGTGGTTCGTAAAGGGGGCGGCAGCGTCGTTAAAATTGGTATTTCACTGCTCGCGGGTATTGCCACCTGTCAGGCATTTCTCATCCCTGCACCAGGGCCTATTTTGGTCGCTTCCCAGCTCAATGCCGACTTTGGCTACATGATAGTCTTCGGTTTATTGGCATCGATTCCGGCGATGATTCTAGGCGGCCCACTCTTTGCCAGCCTCATCTCCCAAAAAGTCCATGTTGAGCTGCCTGCCCACGAGCAGCAGGAAAAAGGTGAACGAGAAGGCGGACCAATCCCCTCATTCGCGCTATCAATCAGTATTGTGGTGTTCCCACTGCTGCTTATCGGTTTAAAGACGGTGGTGTCACGCTTTATTGATGAAAAATCCGACCTGCATAATTGGCTCGCCTTGATAGGTCATCCCTTCACCGCCATTTTGCTAGCATGTTTAATCGCATTCTATGTACTGGGCGTTAGACGCAATATTCCCAATGAGCGCATCATGGAAATCTGTAGCAGTGCGCTCCAACCTGCTGGGATCATTATTCTCGTCACCGGTGCTGGCGGCGTGTTTAAGCAAGTGCTGATTGACTCAGGTGTCGGCGATGCATTAGGCAATATGTTGGCAGGTTCGGGATTACCGATTGTAATACTGGCATTTATTTTGTCGGCGTCGGTGCGCGTGATCCAAGGGTCGGCAACCGTGGCCATGTTAACGGCTTGCGGCCTTATCATCCCAATACTTGAACCACTAAACTTAGATGGTGCTCAATTGGCGGCAATTACGATTGCCATTGGCGGAGGTTCGATTGTGCTCTCGCATGTCAATGATTCAGGCTTCTGGCTCGCTAACCGTTTTCTTGGATTGTCAGAAAAACAAACACTGCAAACCTGGACGGTAATGGAGACCATTATTGGTACGACGGGCGGCATAGTCGCAGTCATCATCTCTGCGTTTCTCTAACGATAACCTGTGATGACAAACATAAGTCGTTAAGCGAAAGAACGAGGGGAAGTCTACAGTGTTTCCCCTAAATCAATACGATAGCCCAGGTCGATAACCGATTCTGCTATCTCTTTGCCATTTAGCCTGTCTAATAGCTCAGTGGCAGCAATTCGACCAATCTCTTTTCTCGGCGTAATAATGCTCGCCAATTTTGGCGTCATAGATTGGCCAATATCATGGCCATGAAACCCTGCAACGCCAATTTGTTCAGGGATCTTGATGCCTTGTCTTTGACACTCAAATATCACCCCCGCAGCCAAATCATCGTTGGTGCAAAAAAAGCTATCCACATAGGGATATTTCGCTAATGTTTGTTGCAATAACGACGCCCCCAAGGAAAACGACGAGGCCTCATTTGTGGTCATCGCCAAAGGTGTAAGCTGAGCTTGCTGCATCGCTAACTCGTAGCCTCGCATCTTAAGCTGAGTACGAATATCCATGCGCGCGCCTAGGTAGGCAATGTGGCGATAGCCTTGTGCAATCATGGCCTTAACCATTTCGCATGCGGCCGCAGTGTTATCGAAACCCACACACTGTTGAATCGAAGGCGACACGCTATCCATCATTTCGATGACCGGAATGCCCGCCGTTTCAATCATTCGCACGGTACGCGGCGTGTGGTAACTTTCGGACAAGAGTAAGCCATCAATATTGTAAGAGAGCAGTGATGCCACCCGCTCTTCTTCTAATTCGGCCTGATACCCGTAGTGAGCCAGCATGGTTTGATAACCGCGTTTGCCGGTCACATTCTCGATACCGCGCAGCACTTCAGCAAATACTTGGTTGGTTAACGAAGGCACTAACACGCCAATGGCGCGACTGGTTGCTTGCGCTAAAATTTCCGGCGCGCGATTAGGAATATAACCTAAGGTTTCTAGTGCGACAGCAATCTTCTCTTGAGTGCTTTGCGCCACCCTTGTTGGATTTTTTAAATAGCGACTCACCGTCATTTTGGTGACCCCAACTTGATCGGCGACGTCTTGAAGACTGGGTCTACGCTTTTTATTCATAATATCTAATGTTAGTTAACGAACCGCGGATATGGGTGAGATGTATAGCTAAAATATCGAATATAAACAAATAGTAGACATAAACATCAGACAGGGATCTTATAATAGTTCGCCCTGCGATACCAGTTGAGGACTATTTTAGCGGCATGACCATGCTAGCTAGGCCACTCCAAACCATATCTGGAGCGGCCTTTAAACATTATTTGTGATGGCGAAAAGTGTTACTTAGCCTGTTGGCGACCCTGAGAGGGCTTTCCTGCAGATTTGCCACCCGTTTTTGATGGGCTTCCACCTTTAGCCTGAGAGCCGCTTTTAGCTTGAGCGCCTCCGGCCTTAAAACCAGACTGGCCGAAAGGCGCTTTCGCTCCCGGACGGCTCGAATGAGCTCCGCTAGGTTTAGAGCCAGTTGGTTTAGCTCCTGCTGGCTTAGAACCGGCAGGCTTAGCAACATTCGCTGCAGGTTTTCCGCCTTTAGCGGCGGGTTTTGACTCAGCACCAGCCTGAGCTTGCGCGCCGCCTTTAGCTGCACTTTTAGATTTACCGTCGCCCTTGCGGTCATCAAACTGATTGCCCGAGAAGCGAGTAAAGGCTTTTTGGCCTTGATTGGCATCTTTCATCCACTTAGGTCCGCGCTCATTTCGACCTTCTGGTGGCACTAACTGATGCGGACTATTACCAATCAAGTCTTCACGCCCCATGGCGGTTAAGCCTTCACGGATTAATGGCCAACCCGCAGGATCGTGATAACGGAGCAATGCTTTGTGCAAGCGACGTTGGCGCCCTTTCTTCGGTACAGATACCACTTCGCTGGTGTGCTTAACGTTTTTCAGCGAGTTTAACTCGGTATGATAAATCGTGGTCGCATTCGCCATCGGTGACGGATAAAAGTTCTGTACTTGGTCGAGCTTGAACTTACGCTCCTTCAACCACAGCGCTAAGTTCACCATGTCTTCGTCGGTCGTGCCTGGATGGGCCGAAATAAAGTAAGGGATCAGGAACTGCTCTTTGCCCGCTTCCTTAGAAAACTTGTCGAACAATTCTTTAAACTTATCGTAGGCGCCCATGCCGGGCTTCATCATCTTACTGAGCGGACCTTCTTCGGTATGCTCAGGGGCGATTTTTAAGTAGCCACCAACGTGATGCTGCACTAACTCTTTGACGTAGGCCGGATCTTCGATCGCCAAGTCGTAACGCACGCCAGAGGCGATCAATACTTTCTTGATACCAGGTACAGCACGCGCAGCGCGGTACAGGTCGATAGTGTGTTTATGATCTGTGCCTAAGTGGCCGCAAATCGATGGGAACACGCAGGATAAACGACGACAGGTTTTTTCAGCCTTTTCGCTGGTACAACCTAAACGATACATGTTGGCGGTTGGGCCGCCTAAATCGGAAATAACCCCAGTAAAGCCTGGCACTTTTTCCTGAATATCTTTGATTTCTTTAACAATCGACTCTTGTGAACGACTCTGAATGATTCGGCCTTCATGCTCGGTAATCGAGCAGAAAGAACAGCCACCAAAGCAACCACGCATGATGTTGATTGACGTCTTGATCATGTCATAGGCAGGGATTTTTTCCTTGCCGTAAATCGGATGAGGAATACGCTGATAGGGTAAATCGAATACCGCATCCATCTCATCGGTATTGAGCGGCCATGCGGGCGGATTCACCCAAACGGCGCGGTCGCCATGGGGTTGAAATAACGCACGGGCACAACCTGGGTTTTGCTCTTGGTGCAAAATCCGTGAAGCATGGGCATATAAATATTTGTCTTCAGAGACTTTTTCAAACGCTGGCAGCAGCACATAGGTTTTATCCCATGGCTTAGGTTTAGGCGGTTGAACGCTAATAGGCTTAGGGGCTTCGTTATCGAATATCTTCACATCCGACGGGCCGGACAAGTTAGCACAACCCACATCATCGGCGCCGTAAGGATTCGGCAGCGGCTCTATCTTGTGCAGTTGGTCAATCTTGCGCGAGTCCATACCGCGCCATTCGGGCAGCGGCTCTTTACGGATAACAGCTGTGCCACGCACATCATGTAACGAGCTGATCGGTTCACCGGCAGCTAAGCGGCGTGCCACTTCGACTAAAGGGCGCTCGGCGTTGCCGTACATCAGAATGTCGGCCTTAGCATCGAAAATCACACTACGGCGTACTTTATCCGACCAATAATCGTAATGGGCGATGCGGCGCAAACTAGCTTCAATACCGCCAATGATCACAGGCACATCTTTAAAGGCTTCCTTACAGCGCTGGGTGTACACAGTCACGGCGCGATCTGGGCGCTTACCACCAATATCCCCCGCAGTATAAGCATCGTCGGAGCGTAAACGACGGTCGGCAGTGTAACGGTTGATCATCGAATCCATGTTACCGGCGGTGACGCCAAAAAACAGATTCGGGCGGCCCAATTGCATAAAGGCGTCTTTGCTCGACCAATCTGGCTGGGAAATAATCCCAACTCGGTAACCCTGAGCCTCTAACATACGGCCGATCACTGCCATGCCAAAGCTTGGGTGATCCACATAAGCGTCGCCTGTGACTATGATGATGTCACAGCTATCCCAACCAAGCTTATCCATCTCCTTGCGAGACATAGGTAAGAAAGGCGCAGTGCTGTCGCCCGTGGCCCAATACTTGGGATGACTAAAGAGTGTGGATTCAACTTGCATGGATTGTGACCCGAAAACGTAATGTCAAATAAAGGCGCCACGAAAATAAGTTACGCCAATTTAGGGACGCGGAGTATAGCAGGGAATGGAGGATAGATGCGATTAAAAAAACACCAATCGAGGCATTTTCAGGGGTATTTGAGCCAGAAGCGTAATACCCCTAAATCCGCTATGGATATGGCTTAGGGCGGAATTGACCGCCCAAACCTGCGAGCCTAGAGACCCTTTCCTAAACCTTGAGCAAAATGCAGCAAATTCATCAGCGCCAAACTGATAATCACTAGCCAAGTGAGCAATACCCCCCAAAAACGACCAAAATGATAACCACCTTGGCCTTGAGTTAAGCCAATAGCATGGAGTAAGCGCGCCACTATCCACACAGTCCCAAAACAGTGTAAATAAAATGCAGGCAAGCCACCCGCTTCTGCCACCAGCATTAAAATCAATACGATAGGCGCATTTTCGATCAGGTTAACATGCACTCGATTAGCCAAAGCTAAGGTGCTGTTACCACCATCCCCTAGGCCGATTTTCTGACCTCGCCTTAATTTCACTACTCGATAAGCTAAAGCGACAATTAATAGCCCTGTGAGGCTAGCGTAAAGACCCGTTACCATCAAAGACATGCATATTTCCCCTTATCAAAAAGCTGACTATAGCCCGAGCTGCAAAAAATCAGCAATTTATTTGTATTAAGGTTAAAAGCCATTAACCTTTTATAGACAAGATAGGTTAATATGCGCGCGTCATTCCCTACAACTTTTTATACAGTGAATACCCCGATTGGATAACGACGAGTTTATCGAAAAACGCAGATTTATCATAAAGCTAGGAAAAGCCTTGCATAAGTTTGGCACACCCGCTTATCGTCTAGAAACCCACTTACAAACCGTTGCTCGCACCTTAGGTATCGAAGGCTATTTCCTTATTTCTCCGACGTCGATGACCTTCGTTTTGCAACATGATACCGATCAAGAATATAACCATGCCGCTCGCGTTAAGCCTGGTGAACTCGATTTAGGCTCACTCGCCCGCACCGATGAATTGGTCGATGAGTTAACCTCAGGTAAACGTACTTTGGCCGAGGCCTTAGATCGCTTAGAAGAAATTGCCAATAAACCCAACCCCTATGGCCCTGTATTAACTTGCTTTTCTTTTGGAACTTCTGCCGCCGCTTTCGCTATGCTGATGGGTACGGGTTGGAATGATGTATTTTGGTCAGGATTATTAGGCTTATTCGTCTATGGCTTGGTATATCGTGCCGAACGCTCTGCCCGCATGGCAGAAGTGCTCGAACCCTTCGCCACTATCCTTTGCGCCATCGCAGCCTGTGGCATAGCGCGTATCGATCCAAATATTAATATCCCAGTAGTGATCCTCTCTTCCATTATTATTTTTATTCCCGGCTTAGCCTTAACCTTAGGTTTAGCCGAACTCGCCGCACGGGATTTAATTTCTGGCACGGCGCGCATCATGGATGCGAGCATGCAATTATTTAAGCTGTACTTTGGCGCAGTGCTCGGCATGGCAATCGGTAAAGCTATGTTCGGCGAAGCGATTCATATTGAACCTGAGGGTTTACCTCGCTGGGCAATTTGGTCGGCGGTTCCGATTCTATCTATGGCGCTGGTTTTTATCTTCAAAGCAAGGATGCAAGATTCGCCTTGGGGCGTATTGGCTGGGATAGTGGCGTTTTTCTCAGCCATGCTCGGCGGACATTATTTTGGTGATTCGGTGGGGATCTTCTTTGGTGCCTTGGCAGTAGGAATTTATTCTAACCTCTTTGCCCGCTGGATGAAGGCGCCAGCCTCCATCGCCCTGTTGCAGGGAATAGTGATCTTAGTCCCCGGCAGTAAAACCTATATCGGACTCAATGCACTGATCTCAGGTGAGACCATGCTCAATCAGTCGCACATAGGCTCGCAAATCTTTTTGATTTTTATGTCGCTAATTGCGGGGCTCATCTTTGCTAACGTCGCTGTCCCACCTAGGCGTACACTGTAACAATCGCTAATCCGGCTGGAGCCCGCGCCCAGCCGCTACCTCAAGATAATCTTAAGCTAACCTTAAGTAAAATAAGAAACTTATTAAAATGTTTCCTTGACTAACACTCGTTTTCCATGTGTTATTAAATTGTGAATTGCAACGTGAAATTGTTTTCGCTGCAGTCGTCGATTTCATGGGAGTGGCCTTTTATGCAGAAATTTTTTCAGTATGCATGCATCCTATCTTGTTGTGTTGGCAACCTAATCAGAGTTGCCCAAGCAGAAGAGGCTAAGCTCGCCGATCCCGCAAACAAAGATCAAACAAAACAAAAAGTCAGCAAGATTGTGGTGGTCAACAACCCCATTTTTGATGAGTCAGATCCCGATGCTTTTTTCATTCACCGCTGGGCTAACGCCCTGCATATCAATACCAAAGAATATGTGGTTCTCGATAATCTAACCTTCAGCGAAAATGATACTGTTACACAAAAAGATCTCGACGAATCCCAACGACTTTTACGGGCAATGCCTTATATTCGCGATGCGAAAATTTATATCGCAGAAAAAGATCCCCAAGCCGATGTCGATCCATCCGTTGAATCCGTGGTGGTGGAAACCTGGGATAATTGGTCATTATTACCGACAGCGAGTTTGAGTAGTTCAGGTGGCGACACCCGTTACTCCTTCGGGCTCAAAGAAGACAACTTGCTTGGAACGGGGATCCGCACTCGACTTAAATATCAATCCAATGAATCTCGGAATGGCTATAAATTTGCTTTTGAAGCGCCGCTCAGCATTATTGAACACGGCACAGTTGCCGCTGAGTTCTACGACAATAGCGACGGCCAAGCTAAACACGTTTATGTGAGTAAGCCCTTCTATTCCCTCAATACGAGTACCATGTATTCGGCGGAGTTTTTAGACGATAACCATACAGATACCCTCAGACAAAATGGGCAAGAGGTGAATGAGTTCACACACACAGTCGACTATCTCAATCTGCAATATGGCTGGTTAATTAATAAAAACAGTCAGCACCTTTCTCGCTTTATTACTGGTGTCACCCAAGACAAGCACGAGTTTGCCCATTCTGAGCGCTATCCTACGTCCATGCTCCCTCAAGACAGGGACTTTATGTACCCTTGGGTCGCGTACGAGTTTATCGAAGATGATTTCCACGTACTGAATAATGTTCACCTGATCACCAACAATGAAGACTTTAACTTAGGTTGGCATCACTATTTGCAATTCGGTATAGAAACCAATGATATAGGTGATAATAATCCCTTAGGCTACCACGTTAACTGGCAAAGCACTGGCGGGTATAAGTTTAACGATCAACTGTGGCTGTTAGAAATGGGGGGAACAAGCACTATCGGCACCACCCAAAAAGATACTTATAAGTTTGATATTCAAGCCGAATACTTCTATCAAATTCATCCTAAGTGGACGGCTTATGGCAAAGCTTGGGCTAGCCTTTCACAGAACACTTATCTGGATCTAACAAAAGGATTAGGGGATGAAACTGGCGTGCGCGGTTATCCAAACGAATACCAACAAGGGGATAATCAGTGGTTACTGACCGCCGAGATACGCAATTACCCCAATATCAACTTATACCAACTGGCTGAATTAGGCTGGGCAGTCTTTGCCGATCTGGGTCAAGCCTCCGGCGGTCAACTCGCCGAGAATAACGAAGTCAGCGGTCCACTAGGTAGCATAGGCATAGGCGCGCGGATTTATTCCTCTCGATCCAGCTATGGCAACGTAGCCCATATTGATTTTTCACTCCCTTACACGGGCGGCGAGTCAGTAAACAGCTGGGAATGGCGATTCCTAGTGAAAAGCAGTTTTTAAACCTAAGGTACATAATAATCGTATCAACTATGTACTTTTTAAGACAATCCTTGACGCCTTATGGCCTAAAATAATCCTGACGCTATCTGCCTAACCTCCTGCTCAACTCTCTGTACCAGAGAAGCGTCTGCCAATATGGGAGAACCGCTATTAAAGGGCGGTTTAGGATCATATTCAAACAATAACTGCAGTGTTTTAGCCTGTTGTTCACCCTCTATATTGGCAATGAGTGCCAAAGCAAAATCGAGCCCTGCAGTAATACCGCCGCCACTGATCCTATTACGGTCAATCACAATACGTTTATTTTCAAAGGTAATTTGAGGATATTGTGCCAACACTGAAGCATAAGCCCAGTGAGTGGTCGTGCGATAACCATTAAGTAAACCTGTTGCCGCAAGAATCAAGGCACCAGTGCATACAGATGTAATGTATTGCGCTTGCTCCCCCTTGCGTTTTAAGAAAGAAATGACTTTCTCATCCTGTATTTGCGCCAAAGGATTTGCGCTCCCAGGCACTAAAAGGATATCTATCGGCGGACAATTATCGAAATCGTAATTAGGCTGTAAGTTAACGCCCGCATCACAGGGTAATAGCGTGCTGGTTTTCGCAAAAGTGAAGGTTTCAAATGATGGCACAAAGGCTAAAAACTGTAGTGGCCCATAGGCATCGAGCATCGTCATGCCGGGATAAAGGAAAATACCTACTCTTAATTTGTGCTTGATTGGATTATTTGTTTGATCACTTTGAGCCGCTTCAATATTTTCACTCATCATAGATTCTCCATCGGTAGTGACAATTTCATATTTCAGGTAACACTGTCGTTGCAGTTAACCCTATGACCGTCACTATAAAGCCCATTATTCCCAACCATCAGGCACAAACTCGCCCGAATGTTTCAAATGGTACACCTGAGCCTATCTGTTCCACTTAAGCAAAAATCACAACACAAGAGCCATTGAGGCTAATGTATAATCAAACGCCTGAATTGAATTTGGAGCAAAATCCAGTATGCACACCAAGCCCCACATGCGCATAAAACAAAGCCCGCGAGCGATGCTCAAGGTTCTCCACGTTTTCAAGGAAATGCTTAAACAACAAGATTATCGTGATATTGCAGTGGCAGATATTGCGCACAAAGCCGATGTCGGGCGCACGACGTTTTATCGCTACTTCAAACGCAAGTTGGATATTCTTATTGCACTACATCAAAATATTTTTGAAAATATCTTTGAAGATCTACGGTCAACCGAAGACTGGCTTTCAACTAACACACCACCCTCATTGGAAAAACTGCTTATTACTTTTAGCCGAAACAGCATGTTTCGCCGTTCCATGTCATTTAGACTAGGTAGCGACCTCGATGCTGCAACTAAACAATTACAAACTAAACTTGTGCAACATATCGAAAATAAATTGATCAACACCTTCAACACTGACGAATTTATTATTCCAAGCTACACATTAGCCCATAGCATAGCAGCTCTTTATTTATGCCAAATTCAACAACTTATCGCCAGTCCCACACCTTGTCCTACACAACAAGCAAAATACTTACACTTACTGACTCGAGGCATGATTGTAGCTGCATTGACGACAACTAATAGCAGCGAAGCCCACACCAATGGAAATCATTAAGGTAAAAATCACAGCATTTACATCATTCTCAAGCGATGAGTTTGGTAATCCAACGCAAACCAAAGGTGCTACGCAGTAGTTTTACAGTGCTGTTGTGGCGCATTTGAAACAGGCAGCCAAGGCTAAAACTGACGATTAAACCTGGTGTCGACCCTATAAAATCACGACTGCTTTGCGCTAATTGTCGTTTCCTCATCAGTAACAAATCATGCTGCAACTGGCCTTGTTCCGTCAGCACAGTCAGCTTCAACTGCTGTTTTTTAAGTAACTGTTGAATTAGCATAGTCGCACCCCCTATTTTTGATGTTCCGACTCTCGAGTCGAGAGTAAAAGCCGTAATTGCTGCAAAGTCTTCGAAAAGCCAGTTTGTGACAGCACATAGCCAAGACTACGCCAACACCAAAGCAATAAAACAAACTGTAGCACCACCAAAGCGCTCACTGTGGCCAATAACGAACCGCTCAATTGAAACAGCATATAGCCCAGCAGCAATAAAATACTGCCCCAGAATAACGTAATGCCAGTACCAAAACAGACGACTAAAGCCGCAGCAATAATCAGGCTACGCCCTGTTAACCGCCATTCTGCCGTTGCTATTTTCCCAGCCAACTTCAACTGATCGAGATAGGCTTGCTTCACTGAACTGCTAAGAACAGCTATTTCAGCCAGTTGCTCCATTGCCTGATCAGTAACTTTATGCTGGGCAGCAGCTGATGCTGTCTGCCCAGTTTTGGCGGTTTGCGCACTATGCTGGACGGGCCTTTGTTCTGGCGCCTCTGACCTTGCACGGTTTTGCATAAATCCACCTTAGCGACGGCGCAATAAAGCCGTTAATACCACGCCAGCGGCAAAGGCAATCCCAGCAGTAGCCAATGGATTTTGCGCTGCCAACTCACGGGTTTTGCTATAAGAACTTTGCAGTTGTAATTTGATTTCCTCCTGCTTGAGCGCCAGAGTTTCCTGTGAGCTAGCCGCCGTTTTACGCAAAGTGTCTTCTGCAACTGCGGCTTTCTCTGCTACTACATCAACAGCATGGTGCGTCACTTCAGTTGCTTTCGCTGTTGTGGGTGAATTTAAAGCACCGCTATCTTTACTGTTAGTTTGTTCTGCTACGCTTTTTGAACTGGCCATAGAAAGCCTCCTTGGTGAACACTGTGCAATGCAACAAGATGCTGCACTTTGCGTACAAACCAATGCAATGGCTATACCAAACAATATAAACGCATAAAAACAAAAGGTTATAACTACTTTATTTCTATTAACTCTCTCAGTTAACGGTAGATGTTACCTGCATTGAGTAATTTTTACCTGCGACGAAGAAGGACTAAAAATAGCTGTAATGGCGGCTAAACTGAAAGCTAAATAAGCGATAGACTGAATGTACGAAAGAAATAGATAACTCTTATTTTTCAATAAGCTAATCAAATAAAACTTATCATTACCGTATAAGTTAAAAAACAAAAAGCCCGTTTGTCATTACGACAAACGGGCTTTTTGTTGAATGAGGTGAGTTGGCCGATAAGCCGGGTCCTGTCTTGGACAGTCATTCATCTAGGCCTGCAATCGCTCACAGGCTCAAGCGACCTACCCGGTTCCAACGCGAGCCACGCCATACGGAACCCTATTTGGTCTTGCTCCGGGTGGAGTTTACCTTGCTACGAACTATTGCTAGCCGCACGGTGCGCTCTTACCGCACCCTTTCACCCTTACCGACCTGATAAATCAGGCAGGCGGTCTACTCTCTGTTGCACTTGTCGTCGGTTCGCACCGCCCAGGCGTTACCTGGCACCCCGCTCTTTGGAGCCCGGACTTTCCTCCCCGTTCTTGCGAACGCGGCGACTGTCTGGCCAACTCGGCGCGGATTATAGCCTAAGCCACCCTGATGCACCACAGATAATCCGCTCGTAACCGTTTTAGCGCTTATAAATCAGACTCTAGGCCGTATTTGTACAGAGCGTTCTTTTTAAGTCCATGAATTTGCGCGGCAATTGCTGCAGCTTTCTTCAATGGCAATTCCTCACATAAGAGTTTGAGCGTATTAATGGCGACGGTGGGAATTGCTTCGTCATCACTCAAATGGTAGCCATGCACCATAAGCACGATTTCACCCTTCTGCTGATTCGGGTCAGTACTTACGGTGGCAAGCACCTCTGAGACAGGACCAGATAAAAAAGTTTCGAAGGTTTTGGTTACTTCACGCGCCATGACGACATGGCGTTCGCCACCAAGTACTTCAACCATAGTCGTTAGACTGTGCTCGATGCGATGGGGTGATTCATAAAATATCAGCGTGCGTGGATCTTCTTTCAGTGCCAATAACTTATCAGCGCGGGCTTTTTCTTTAGAGGGCAGAAAACCTTCGAAAGAAAAACGGTCCGATGGCAAACCCGAGGCGCTCAGGGCGGTAATTGCCGCGCAAGGGCCGGGCAAGGGGATCACATTAAACCCAGATTGGCGCACATGGGAGACCAAGTGATAACCCGGATCGGAAATCAACGGGGTACCCGCATCTGAAATTAATGCAATCGACAGCCCAGCTGCAAGCTGATCGACAATCCACTGGGCACGAGCACGCTCGTTATGGTCATGCAGCGCCGTAGTTTTTGTGGTAATACCAAAGTGACTCAATAACTTACCGCTGTGGCGAGTATCTTCACAGGCGATCAATGAAACCTGATTCAGCACCTCTATTGCCCGTGAGCTCATATCGCCCAAATTACCTATGGGAGTAGGAACTATGTAGAGTGCGACGCTTTGGTCCATATATACCTCTGTAATGACAGTGCCAAGACTTTCGTCAAGCGCGAGAGAAGGTTAAACTAGAGGCTGCATCTTACCAGAGTGAAGCCCAGTGTTAAAAAGCCTGAATACAACTAAGTTCGTTTCCGTGGCCATTTTATCGGTAATCTTGGCGGGTTGTGGCACTTCAACGCCCACCTCGACCGGAACTGCACCCACAGTGGCTACCTCTTTAGCATCCGCACCTTTGTCGGCCAATGTGTATTTGGCACAAGCCGCCAATAGCAAAGATCCGAAGCAGCGCGATACTAATCTGCTGCTCGCAGCCCATGCCTACATCAATGCCAACGACTACGCAGCGGCGCAGAAGCTACTAAAATCGATACAGCCAAGCTTGAATCAGAGCCCAACATTTCTGGCCGAACATAAATACTTGACCGCGCGCGTGCTTGAACACACGTCCACCTATAGTGATGCACTTAAAGTTCTGAATTATCCAAGCAATTGGAGTTTGCCAAGCTGGCAGATGACGGCTTATCACCAATTCAAGGCGCATTTATATCAATTGAATAAACAGCCTATTGAACAAGTGCGTGAACTGAGTTTGCTGACGACTTACTTGCCCCCCGCCCAAGCCAACGAGGTGAATAACGCGATTTGGCAAGTTCTGCAGCCAATGCACGAACAAACCTTAAAAGCCTTTACCCAAGATGCTAAGACTCCTGTGTTTACGGGTTGGTTACAACTGGCTTATATCGCGAAGCATTATGCTGTCGATCCGACACAGTTAGTACGCTACTTAGGCGAATGGCAGAAACAAAATCCTTATCATCCTGCAGCGGCTAAGCTGCCCGCCGATCTTGACAGAGCCTTAAACGCTAAGCCATTTACGCCAAAAAACATTGCTGTGCTGTTGCCGCTGACAGGCTCAAGAGCTAACGCTGCCAATGCAATTCGCCAAGGCATATTAGCCAGTTACATGGCCAAGCAAAATGACCAAGTCGCAGTCAACTTTTATGACACGGCAAACGATGCTGCCAGCGCTTACCAACAGGCGCTAACTGCGGGAGCCGAATTTATTATTGGCCCATTATTGCCTACTGAAATTGAACAACTGCAAGTGATCAATGCGGCAAACACAGCCACCACTAATGCGGTGACTAATACTGCTAACCCAGACAAAACAGCCAATACAGCACCTGCTACGCCTGTGCCGCAACTATTTTTAAATCAAGTAGATAAGTTCACCCCCGATCCAAATAAGTTCTACTTTGCATTATCTCCCGCACAAGAGGCGGCCGATGCGGCGGAGCATTTATATCAAGATGGCGTAACTATGCCGTTACTGCTGGCCAGTAACGATACCCTTGGCAAACGCATGGCCGAAAGCTTTATTCAAGCATGGAAAAAGAAGAGCGATAACCCTGTCGAAGTTCACTACTTCGATGGCGGTGATAAAATGCGCACCACAGTACAAGATGCCCTTGGCGTGCGCGATAGCCAAGAGCGGATCGCCCGTATTAAAGAGCTGTTAGGCAATTCAGTACAAGCCGACTTCCGTTCACGCCAAGATATTGATGCCATTTATATGATTTCAACGCCACAGGATCTAACCCTGCTCAAGGCCTTTATCGACGTCAACTTTAGCGTTTTCACACAACCTGTGCCTTTATATACCTCAAGCCGCAGCCGAGTTGAAAATGAAAGCACACAAACGGCGCAGGATTTAAATAACCTGACCCTAAGCGACGCACCTTGGCTAATGCAAAACGGCGAAGAAAATCTGATGGTCAACACACTATTTTCGGGCTGGAATAACAGTCAGAAACGTTTGTTTGTTATGGGTTATGATGCAATGGATTTGATCGGCCGTTTGGCGCAAATGCGCTCATTCACGGGTTATCAATTCAATGGTCGCAGTGGTGCTTTATCTGTCAGTCCAGATGGCATAGTCAACCGCCAATTAAGCTGGGGACGTTATGAAAGAGGTAGCTTCCGCCAGCTATGACACTCGGACAGCAGGCAGAATCGCACGCCCAACGTTACCTTGAACAACAAGGCTTAACTTTTGTCGAACGTAATGTCCGCTATCCGTTTGGGGAAATTGATTTAATCATGCGCCATAAAAACCATTGGGTATTTGTCGAAGTGAAGTATCGTTCGGCAAATCAATATGGCGGCGCATTACAGGCCCTAAGCAGCGCGCAGATCTCGCGAATTCGCAAAGCGGCTAGCCACTATTTACAACTCAATAGACTCGATGTGCCCTGTCGTTTCGATGTCATCGCCATGGAAGCCGATCAAATTCATTGGCTGGTCGATGCCTTTTAAGCGCCAATAGTAAAAGAGTGACTACACAAATTATTTTAACGTCTGTGCCTCAACACGCTTGTGGAAATATGGCATGATAGCAACACTTTATCCTGAAAGGATTTATCCATGTTAGAACGCATTAAAGACAGCTTTACTGAATCTATCCAGACAAAAATCGATGCAGCCGAAGCACTGCCAGAATCCATCGCCAAAGCGGCCGAGATGATGGTGCACTGTCTTTTGGGTGGCAATAAAATCCTTGCTTGCGGTAACGGCGGCAGTGCTGGTGATGCGCAACATTTCTCAGCAGAACTGCTAAACCGCTACGAGATTGAGCGTCCCCCCTTACCAGCCATCGCTCTGTCTACCGATACTTCAACCATCACAGCTATCGCCAACGACTATAGCTATGATGAGATTTTCTCAAAACAGATTTTTGCCTTAGGTCAACCGGGCGACATTCTGCTAGCAATCTCGACCAGTGGTAACTCAGGTAACGTGATTAAAGCCATTGAAGCCGCATTAAGCCGCGACATGACTATCGTAGCGCTAACAGGTAAAGATGGCGGCGCTATGGCTGGCCTACTGAGCGTGAACGATGTGGAAATCCGCGTGCCTTCAAATGTCACTGCACGTATCCAAGAAGTGCACTTACTGGTGATCCATTGCCTGTGTGACAATATTGACCGCACCCTCTTCCCACAGGACGAGCAGCAATGAGACACGCTGCCCCGCTGTTAATGGTTTGCTTGCTGCTTCAGGGCTGCGCCGGTGCCGTTATGGTGGGCGCAGTCAGTGGCGCTATGATGGCCAACGACGAACGTACTGTTAAGACTCAGCTTGATGATACCAATACTGATTTTAAGATCACCAGCGCACTGCTAGAGCAAGAAGATCTTAAAAAACAAACGAATATCACAGGTGTATCCGTCAATGGCAATGTACTTATGATAGGCCAAGCCCCTAACTCTACGTTAAGGGATAAAGCCATCAAGGTCGTACAAGATCTTAAGCTCGGCGGCAAAATACATAATCAAATCCGCATTGGCAATCCAACCTCTTTCACCACCCGCAGCAATGACACTTGGGTTACGACCAAAGTGAAGGGCCGCATGCTGAACGAAAAAGATTTGGATGTGACTCGCATTAAAGTCATCACTGAAAATGGTGAAGTCTTCCTGCTGGGGGTTATTCATCGCTCACAAGCAGACTTAGCTGTTGATATCGCCCGTAATACTGCTGGCGTGCGTAAAGTGGTGAAAGTATTTGAGTATGCTAAGTAATTTTGCAGTTTACCTATTTAAAACTTGAGCCTAAGTGGTGAGCTAACTCGCCCACTTAGGCTTTAACCCTCGCTGTTATTTTCCCGTGAGTGTATCTGCTATCTTAGGTGCCGATTTTGATAGGAGCGATCCTAGCCAAGGTAAAAACAACGAAGGCAATACGATTAAGGCGGCACCGAGCCAACTTAAGTTATCCAACCATTCATCGAACAACAACCAGCCTAAAAAGACAATAAACAACAAGCCTGTGTATTCCGCAATCGCGATATCACTCGCCTGGGCCTTGCGGTAAGCCAGCACACAAAACCAGTGATAAACCAATAAAAATGCGTTGCTCAGCAAGGCCACGCCCACCAGCTCCCAACTCAAACCCTCAATCCCCTGAAACGCTGCAATCACTAACGTTGCCGGAATACCCAGCAAGTTATATAGCATTAGCGTTAGCACGGGATGCTCAGCATGGGGCACTTTTTTAAGTGCTAACTGATTCACTGCAAAGGTAAAAGCAGAAAACAGCACAGCAATGCCGTACCAATTCATTTCGCTCGGTCGCAGGATAATCAAGATGCCGACAAAACCTAAGCCAGTACAGATTGTCTGAGCAGCGGTGATCCTCTCGCTCAGGAAGAAATACCCCATCAAAATAATCATTAGCGGTGCGGAATAAAACAATGAGCTAACTGTCGCAAGCGGCAATGCCATTAAGCCAATAATTAAAAAAAGCGCGCCAACTGAGCCTATGTTGGCACGCCAAAGGTGAACTGAGATATGTGTCGTCATCGGACGCTGCGAATACAGCCACACTGGCAACAACATAAATACTGAAGAGATTTGCCTGACAAGGAGGAAAGTCGAGGCACTCGCATCGTCCGGTAACCACTTGATCGACACATCATAGAAGGCACTGAATAGATTACCTACTATCAATAAAATCAAACCAATAACTACTGGGCGTTGCATTTTTTAACATCCATAAACCTCAATGGCGGCATGATAATCCTCGCAAAACTTAAGCTGAAATGATGCTTTCTCATGCTAGATGAATTAAATTCATACTAAAGCCTTTAGATATTGAAAATCATGAGAAAGCTCCCTCCATTACGCGCTCTACAAGTGTTTGAAGCTGCCGCCAGACAGCAGCATTTTTCTAAGGCCGCCGATGAACTGTGCATCACCCAAAGTGCAGTGTCGCACCAAGTGCGAGTATTAGAAGAGTATTTTGGCGAGCAACTGTTCGACCGTCAGGGGCGTAAACTGCAGTTAACGCCTAAGGGGCACGGACTATTTCTAGAGTTAGAACGGATATTCAACGAGTTAAGCGACCTCAACTTGAAAGTGCGCGATACGCCAAATCAACAGCTCTGCCTAGCCGTTTACAGCTCATTCTCAGTAAAATGGTTGATCCCAAGACTCGCCGATTTTCGCCGCCAATATCCGAGCGTGAAAATCCGCCTCGAGATGATCACCCAAGATCCTGATCTAAGCACCAGCACCGCGGATATCTTCATCGCCGGTAAGTTAAATCAACGTGGCTATTGGCAACAGTTACTGCACAAAGAGCGTTTAATTCCTGTATGCAGCCCCAGTTTTTACCTTAAATGGCGCGACATAAGCCTGAGTAATTTCCAGCAACAAGCTCTGCTGGTGGTTGATGAAGGACCATTAGGGCTCGACTGGCATAAGTGGTCATCGGCGCACCAAATACCACTCGATAACGAACAACAGCATGTGTTTAGTCATATTGTGATGGCGATTGAAGCAGCGATTGCCGGCCAAGGCTTAGCCCTAGCGCCGGACTTTATGGTGGCTGGCGATATCACCACGGGGCGTTTAGTCGCCTTGAATCTTCCCGATGTGCATACCGGATTTGAATTTACCTTCTTTTGTAAGCAGCGCCGTTTATCAGAACCTGCGATTGCCGCTTTCTCATCTTGGCTAAAATCACAGGCTTAGGATGAATTACAGGCACAAAAAAGCCGACGCGAACGTCGGCTTAATTTATCGATCGATTGATTACACTAACAAACCAATCTTCTCATACACTTTCTTCAGGGTCACTTCGGCACGCGCCTGCGCACTCTGTGCACCAGCTTTCATCACTTGGTCTAAGTAAGCACGGTCGGCACGAATCGCGCGGTAACGCTCTTGCAGTGGCTCTAACATGCTCACAACCGCTTCACCTGCTGCACCTTTCAAATGGCCATACATCTTGCCTTCAAACTCGGCTTCTAGGCTCGCAATGCTTTGCCCTGTCACACCCGACATGAGACTCAGCAAGTTAGAAACACCCGGTTTATTATCCACATCAAAACGCACGACTGGCGGCTCATCACTGTCTGTCATGGCTTTTTTCAGCTTCTTCAGCACTGATTTCGGATCTTCTAGCAGGCCGATAACGTTATTACGGTTGTCGTCTGACTTAGACATCTTCTTTAGCGGCTCCTGCAGCGACATGACTTTAGCGCCAAGTTCAGGAATAAACGGCTCAGGAATGGTGAAAGTATCACCATAGGCATTGTTAAAACGAGTAGCGATATCACGCGTTAACTCAAGGTGTTGTTTCTGATCTTGGCCAACGGGGATTTCGTTCGCTTGATAAATCAGAATATCCGCCGCCATCAACACTGGGTAGCCAAATAAACCCACGTTGATGTTGTTAGCGTGCTTTTGTGATTTATCTTTAAACTGAGTCATGCGGCTCAACTCGCCCATTTGGGTATAGCAGTTTAATGCCCAACCCAATTGCGTATGTTGTGGCACCTGTGACTGGATAAACACTGTACTCTTTTTAGGATCGACGCCACAGGCCAAATACAGGGCTAAGGTATCTAAACACGCTTCGCGCAACGCTTTAGGATCTTGGCGCACGGTAATGGCATGCAAATCGACGACACAATACAGGCAGTCGTGGCTATCTTGCATCGCAACCCATTGACGCAATGCACCCATGTAGTTACCTATGGTTAATTCGCCGGACGGCTGTGCACCGCTGAGTACTATGGGTTTGGTCATTACGTCATTGCTCCACTATCTATATAAAAAGACTAAAAAATCGACTAAAGAACAGGTAACCCCCATTACTTGGTAGGTTTTACCCAGTTCAAAATCTCACTAAATTGCTCACATACGGCATCTGGGCCACTGAGCCCAATATCTTCACCGTAGTTGTAGCCGTAGGTCAAGCCGATTGACGCTATCCCAGCCGCTTTCGCGGCTAAAATGTCGTTTTTAGAATCGCCGACCATCAATAACTCAGTTTTCTCCAATTGCCACTCATGCAATAAGTGCTGCAGCGGCAAAGGGTCGGGCTTCATCTTAGCTAAGGTATCGCCACCTAACACTAAGCTGAAAAAGTCGTTAATCCCAAAGGCATTGAGTAATGGCATGGTAAAACGATAGGGTTTATTGGTAACAACCGCTAACTTAAAGCCTGCATCAAACAAAGTTTGCAGCACTTGATGCACGTCGCTATACAGCGCACTGTGCTTTTCAAGATTTTCTTGATAATGATGCATAAAAATCGGCATAGCCGCATCAAGGGTTGTTTGCTCAACATCCGTACCCAAAGCATGACTCATAGCACGGCGCATCAACATCTCTGCACCGTTACCAACCCAAGTACGAACTTGCGCCTCAGAGCAGCTCTTCAAACCTAACTCAATCAAGGCTTCCTGCGTAGCAACGGTTAGGTCCGGCACACTGTCAATCAGCGTGCCATCTAGATCAAACGCAATCGCTTTAATCTTATCCCACATGGCTATGCCCCAACTTTAGCAAGTTCGGCACGCATCTCATCAACAACGGCCTTATAATCGGGCTTGCCGAAAATAGCCGAGCCCGCAACAAACATGTCCGCACCGGCGGCCGCGATTTCTGCGATATTGTCGACCTTAACGCCGCCATCGACTTCTAAACGAATATCAAAACCACTGGCATCAATACGCGCACGCACTTGGCGCAGCTTATCTAAGGTCGATGGGATAAAAGATTGCCCGCCAAAACCAGGGTTCACTGACATCAATAGGATCACGTCGAGTTTATCCATCACATGGTCAAGATAATGCAGTGGTGTCGCAGGATTAAACACGAGACCCGCCTTACAACCGCACTCTTTGATGAGCTGAAGAGTACGATCGACATGCTCAGAGGCTTCAGGGTGGAAAGTAATAATAGACGCGCCCGCTTTAGCAAAATCAGGCACGATACGGTCAACCGGCTTGACCATCAAATGCACATCAATATCAGCGGTAATCCCATAGTTACGCAGTGCTTGGCACACCATAGGGCCAATCGTTAAGTTAGGAACATAGTGATTATCCATCACATCAAAATGTACTACGTCGGTTCCCGCATCTAACACAGCTTTTACATCGTCACCCAAACGGGCAAAATCGGCAGATAAAATTGATGGAGCAATCAAGAATGGACGCATAAAACACTCGCTGCTATTTGGATAAAAAGTGCCTTATTTTACCCTGAGCCAAGCTAAGCCTCTATAGCTAAAGCCACATTTCTGGCAATTGATCCGCTATGCCGATGTCAGTAAAGCAGCACACTCTGCAGCTATCGCAGTAAATTGGGGCTTAGATTCGGTAAAATAAGCTAATATTTCCGAGCATTTTGGCTGGAATTGATAATTTTTTGTTCATAAACTAAGCGAGTTTGTTATACTCGAGGCGCAGTGCTGGTTCATTCCAAAGGAAGCGTTATGATGGAGCGGTTTAGTCAGTTTTCACACTATGTTAGGTCGGTGACATTTAAGTCATCTATGATGTTGGCATTTACTGCAGTTGTAGTGGCCACGCTAGCTTTGGGCGTTGAAAAACTTACGGAAAATACCGAAACTGCATCTTGCGCTTGTAGCAATGACACTCGTTACAACAATGCACTGCCCAGTAGCCACCCTAATAATCGCTGCGCCGATCAAGCACAAACCTTAAGCTGGAAAACGTGGCTTACAGGTAAAAACCGTTCGAGTCAGTTCCACTTTGTCGATCTACTTGAACTATTACATGGTCATCAAGATAAACCTATGGATGATCTCAAGCCCACTACGTCGCATCTCGCCTATTAATGCTTAGCCGAATTTGGCAAGTATTCCACAGTACCGTTGCAGCTTTTTTCGGGGTACAAACTAGCGAAAATCGTAAAAAAGATTTTCAAACCAGTTCCCCATTGCCCTACATAGTGATGGGCATAGTGTTAGCTGTCATCTTAGTGGCAAGTCTGATGTTTCTCGTAGGACAAGTGCTTAGCTAAACGTTATTTATGTTGAAACTAGTCGTCTTTTGGATCGTAGTTTTCATCATATAACGCCATCAACTCATCCACTTTGTTACGACCACTGCCATTTTGACTAATGTTGCGTTGCACTTGAATTTTCGCTAAATGCGCACCGCGATATAACTCGCGAGTTAATGGAATATCGTGATTACTAATCAATACCGGAATACCACGCTCTAACGCGGTATGGCGCGAATGACGAGCCAGCAGTGCTTGATCGTCTAAACTAAAACCTGCACCAACATATGTCGTGAAACTGGATGTAGTAGATAACGGTGCGTAAGGTGGATCGCAATAGATAACATCGCCACTGCGTGTCTGCTCAAAGGCTTTTTCGTAACCAATGCATTTAAACTCAGCACGTTGCGCTTTTTCAGAAAAGGCCCAGATTTCCTTTTCGGGGAAATAAGGTTTTTTATAGGAGCCAAAGGGCACATTGAAGCCACCCTTACGGTTATAACGGCATAAGCCATTAAAACCATGGCGATTTAAATAAAGAAAATACACAGAACGCTGGAAAGGGTCGCGACATTTATTAAAGTCGGTCCGCACCTGATAGTAAGCTTCCTTTTGATTCATCTCATCGACAAACAATGCTTTAGCGGCGGCAATGTATGCTTCTGGTTGATGCTTCACTATCTGATATAACTCGATCAAGTCCTGATTAATGTCACAGAGCAGGTAGCTAGGATAATCCGTATTCAAGAAAACGGATCCTGCACCCACAAACGGCTCGACCAAACGGTCTCCTGCGGGTAAATAACTGGCTAAATCATCCACCAATTTAAATTTACCGCCAGCCCACTTAAGGAAGGCTCTGTGTTTTTTTATCATTTAACTTGATGAATGCCGACAAAAATAAAGGCCATGATTGTACTCTGTTTATTCTGAAATTTCACGATTTGAGAGACTTTCTTCTACTTGATAATCTTTCAAATCGGCCCATTTTCTGACCCAAGGTTGCTCAAAACGATACTCCTTAACCAATTGAGCCGCCGCATTCGAAGCCAATTTGCTACTGCTGTAGTGCCCAACGAGAACAACCCACCGCTGTTTATACTTTGCGACTCGAACACCCTCGACATTCTCAAGACTCTTTAATGTCGAACGCAGGGTATCTAACTGAGCAACACTCGCTATTTGTACGGTATAACCTTTGAGTGGCTTTTGCGGTTCCAAAACTGTTTTATCAACCTTTGCAGCCTCTGGCGCTGGAGACTGAACATCTACCGTTTTAGCTTGAGGCCCTGCATCCACAGTTGGCTCATCATCACCAAAAGACTTGCTACTCACTTCACCAACACTCACTAAGGCTCCATCATCAGGCTCTGGATGTGGTGCCTCACCATGAAATTCACTTAATGGATCGACAGCCGGTTCTGTTTTGGCTTTGGATGTATCTAGTTCGTTAACTTTCACGGTTACAGTGGCAAACTTTAATTGTTCAGCGCGCAGAGCAAAATAGGGTGCTAAGATTTTTTGCCCATAGGACAAGAAAGCGGGGGAATCTATCGCAGGAAAAGTCGCAGTCTCTATGGCTTGCTCTTCAGAAAATGGTTGAGTAACACCAAGCCAAATACCTAGCGCTAACAACATGCTCACAGCTGTCACCACCACAGCTTTATATTTCACCCAAGAAGATGTTTTCTCTTGCGGGCTATGCAAGGCTTTATCTAACAGATTGACCACTTCTTGCGGCGTACCCGTTTGCTTCTCAAGCTGACTGCGTACGATTTCCCTTGGCGTAAAAGGGTTTTGATCGCTGTATCTCAGCAATGTTTGATACAAAGCTTCACGCTCTGGCATGGTTAACGGCTCAATACTGATAGGTAATATTTGCCGCCGCAATTGCTCGGGTAATTGTGGCAATAGGTCCGCTAAGAATGCCGGTGGAACCGTGAGCGTGACGGCAATATTCTTACCCGCACACTGGATCTGATTGAGAATAATGCACTCAGCCCATAATGCCTTAGGCAATAAATGCGCATCATCGATAATGATATGTAAGGGTTTAGTTTGCGTGCTCGCAAGCCGCAACAGAGTATCGGCGAGGGGAATGTCGTCGTCAAAAATAGGGGATGAAATTAGCTGGACTAGAATTTTGCGGCGTATCTCAGCGTTATCGGCATGCATAGGACAAATCACAAATGCCGCATTTGACTCGTCAAAATCGGTCGCTAATCCGGTAACTAAGGTCGTTTTTCCTGAACCGCTGACACCAGAAAGCACCAGCAGCTGATCGCTATAACTGGCAACATGATGCATTCTTTGTATGAGGGCTTCCTGAGAAGGAAGCAAGACAGAACCCTGAAACGTCACTCGCCCACCACACAGTTTTTATGCGCAGCGAATAACCTGTTCAAGGGTAGATTCTGTGACTTGACTAAACACATCCGCGCGGCCTATTGCCGTTGGGAGCACCAGTCGAATCTGACCGCCTAAAACTTTTTTATCGCGTCGCATATGTTGAATGAAACTGTCGAAATCCATAGATTCCGGCGCACTCACTGGAAGATCAAAAGCTTGTAGTAACTGTATGATACGACAAACGATTGACTCATCGATAAGCCCCAGTGCCTTAGCTGTTTTAGCAGCAAGGACTGTGCCAGCTGACACGGCTTCACCATGCAGCCAATTACCGTAGCCCATTTCGGCTTCAATCGCGTGACCAAAGGTATGACCCAGATTCAACAAAGCACGCACGCCCTGCTCAGTTTCATCTTGGCTAACCACATCAGCTTTAATCTCACAGCAACGAGAGATAGCATAAACTAATGCTTCGGCATCTAAAGTTTTTAGCGCCGTTACATTATCTTCAAGCCATTGAAAAAAATCAGCATCCCACATGATGCCATACTTGATGACTTCCGCCATTCCCGCCGCAAACTCGCGCGCTGGAAGCGTATGTAAACATAAAGTATCGATAAGCACGATTTGTGGCTGATAAAAGGCCCCAATCATGTTTTTACCAAGAGGATGGTTAACAGCCGTTTTACCGCCGACGGAAGAATCCACCTGCGACAATAAAGTTGTCGGAATTTGAATAAAATCGATCCCACGTTGATAACATGCCGCGGCAAAGCCCGTCATATCACCAATCACGCCGCCACCCAAAGCCACCAGCATAGAATCTCGACCATAGTTTTGCTGCAGCAGTGCAGTAAAAATAGTATCTAGATGTGCTAAGTCTTTGAATTGTTCGCCATCGGGAAGGATAACACTCTCTACCTCACCAAACGAAGCCATCGTCTCTTGTATCTGTTTAAGATACAAAGGCGCGACAGTTTCATTGGTGACGATAAGAATACGTTTTTTAAGCAGGTAGCGAGACAAAGTCTCGCCATCACTCATCAAATTCTGGCCAATGTAAATGGGATAACTACGTACACCTAAATCAACCTGAATTTGCTTCATAAATTCTGCCTAAAAACCTAATTGCTCAATGATCTGATTTGCGACGATCTTTGCGCTTTGATCATCGGTTTTGACAATCACATCGGCAATTTCTTCGTACAATGGATTACGGATCTCTGCAAGATTCTCCAACACTTCTCGAGGATCATCCACTTGCAATAATGGGCGTCGCTTGTCTCTTTGAGTACGAGCGACCTGTTTGTCGATAGTGGTTTCCAGGTAAACCACAATGCCACGAGCAGACAGATGATTACGGATATCTTTGCTTTGTACTGAACCACCACCGGTGGCAAGGACGATACCTTGTTTCTCAGACAAATCAGCAATAACCTGAGCTTCACGACGACGGAAGCCTTCTTCACCTTCGACGTCAAACACCCAAGCAATATCAGCGCCTGTGCGTTGTTCAATCTCTTGATCCGAATCGTGGAATTCTAAATGCAGCATTTGCGCCAGATGGCGACCAATTGTGCTTTTACCTGCGCCCATAGGGCCTACCAGAAAAATATTACGTTTTTCAGCCATTTCTTGTACGTCTGAATCTTATTGAAAAGTATGCCTATATCGACTCAACATCAAGCCGACCTATATGTTACCTTGCTCTTATGAGACTTGACCGAGGATTATCTCAGCTTAGGGTCTACTATGGCAAGCCATGTGCGCTATTTATGCAAAGAATTGTATTCCAGTAATAATAAAGCCAGCAATCACTGCTGGCTTTAGTCGATACATAGCAAGTGCTTAGATCTTCTCACCGACTATTTTGGGGGTTACGAAAATAAGTAGCTCTTGACGCTCATTTTTGTCTGTTGTGTTCCTAAACAGGAAACCGACTAAGGGAATGTCACCGAGAATAGGGACTTTACTCACACGGCTGATCAAGTTTTGCTGATAAATACCACCAAGGACTATGGTTTCACCGTTATCAACTAGCACTTGAGTGCCAATACGTTGAGTATCGATGGCGACAGCGGGACCCGTTGGTGTGTCAACCGTCTTGCCCTGAGAGTCTTGGGTGATTTCCAAATCTAAAATAACGCGGTTATCAGGTGTAATTTGTGGTGTAACTCGCAAGGACAACACGGCTTTCTTAAAAGTGACCGAGGTTGCACCGCTTGAAGTCGACTGCACATAAGGTATCTCCACACCCTGCTCAATATAAGCCGCCTTTTGGTTAGAGGTAGTAATACGAGGGCTGGCGATAATTTCACCTTTATTTTCTTGCTCTAACGCACTCAATTCCAAATCAAGAATAGTACCATCTGCCAACTTAGCAACGTGGAATGCGATACTTGTTGGATTGGTCACTGCCGCAGGCAAATTAACGTTCAAACGTTGGTCAGGAGTTGGAATGATGCCGTTGGCAATACTCTGAGCACCTTCTAATGTACCAGAAGTTCCCTTACTGCCCTGCTGATCCGTTACGCCCCAACGTATGCCTAAGTCTTCAGAGACATCATCTTTGACTGTTACCATACGTGACTCGATCAGCACTTGACGAATAGGGATATCGAGTACTTCGACTAAACGATGGATGTTCTCAATCGTTTCTGCCGTATCTTTCACAAGTACAGTGTTGGTACGTTCATCGACCGCGACTGAGCCGCGTGGCGATAGTAAGCTAGAATCTGCGCTTTTAAGCAGCTCAGCAATGTCGATCGCTTTGGCATAGTTAATTTGCAAGTACTCAGAATACAAAGGTGCTAACTCTTTAACTTCTTGCCTATTTTTGAGATTTTGGCTTTCACGAATAGCCAACTCTTCGCTCGGTGCCACCATTAAGATGTTGCCTTCGATACGTTTATCTAGGCCTTTGGTTTGTAGAATCAAATCTAATGCTTGGTCCCAGGGCACATCATCCAATCTCAAGGTGATGTTGCCTTCAACAGTATCACTCGTGACTAAGTTAAAATTGTTATAGTCAGCAATGATCTGCAAAACAGTACGTACAGGGATATTTTGAAAGTTAAGCGACAAAGTACGGCCATTGTATTTTTTAACATCTTTCTTGGCGGCAACTCTCTCAACTTTATTCATCGAGAGTCTAAAGAGATTATCCTCTTGCTTGTAACTGAACTCATATTCCCCAGCAATATCAACTAAAATGCGCGTTGTTAGATCTTCTTTAAATGTCTCGAAGCTTTTTACTGGTGTTGAAAAATCTTTCACATCCATAACATAAAGCAGATCACTATTAATATCAGTGTTATATAACTTAACTTCGAGTTTAGCACCCACTTGCTCAACGTTAACGGCAACCGAGCGGTTATTCAAATAGACCAATAACTCACCGCCACCATTTTCATTACGACGAAAATCGATATTTTTAATGCTGTTAACGAAGGGATTTTCTGCCTGAGTCTGAGCGCCCGCAACCTCATCATTAATAGTGAGTCGATATGAGTTGCCCATGACTGAACCTTGGTAAGGTTTTACTTTGGACATACCTAAGGTGACTTTAAGACGAGTATCTTGTTGCTCAGTCATCATGTCAGTTACACCGACTTGATTAATGGGTAAGCGATCCTTAGATAAACCAGAAATACTATTATCAAAGGTTAATACGAGCTCTGCAGGCGAGGCATTAGAGTCAATAACTGGCGGTGTTACCGCTTCTTCAAATACCAACTCTAGCTCTAACTGATGGTCAACCAAGGCATGGTACTTAACATCCATTAATCGGTTTGCAGCATAACTCGATGGCAAAATTCCAAATACCAATGCGATCCCAATAACAGACTTGATTAAGCCTGAAGAAATTAACGGGACTTTTATCGCGGCAGAAGATTTCATTATTCCCTCATCCTTCGCTCGTTATTCTCCAGAAAGTTCTAGATTGCTCGTCCTTTCGGACCAACAACCTGAACCATCTGGAATTAATTCTACTACTTCGACATTTTGTGAAGTAACTTTAGAAATGCGTCCATTAAACAGACCTAAATACTCACCAACGCCCATCCGATAAACACTGCCGTCATTTGTTTCAACTAACGCCCAAGTTGTATCGGCTTCACTTAAGGTGCCACGCATTTTTAAATTATCTAAAGGATAAGTTTCTAATCGTCCTTTTCGACGCTTTAAGTCCGGTTGTAAACAATCTTTGCTGGTATCAACAACTTCTTCCGTTAACTCACGCGAAGGTGGTACAAAAGGGCTACGCATTAACTCGGCTTGATAGGCAAAGTGCTCAAATCTTGGCGGCTCTTTCAAGGGCGGGATATGAGCAACGTGTTGCGCTTTGGTTGTAGTAACAAATAGCTCTAAATCACTACGTTCGCCAACACAACCCATTAAAAAAAGACTCAAGGCTAACAAAGGTAAGAATTTCATTATTTCTTCCCCTTATTAGCAGGTTTTTCAGGCGGTAATTCAGCCCCTTCTTTAAAGCGGTATGTCTTGGCTAAGATATCCATTGCTAAGTTGCCGGCTTCATCTCGCTTAATGGTGAAATCATGGAGGCTAACGATACGCGGCAGCTTAGCGACACCACTCACCATACTACCTAGCTGATGGTAATCTCCCGTCACAGACATTTTAATTGGAAACTCAATATAGAAATCCCGCTGAATTTCGGCCTCCCAATTCAAGCTATTAATTTTGAGTCCTGCATCCGTTGCCACAAAAGTTAAATCGTCTAGCAAACCTGGCATTTCATTTTCAGAGGGCAGCATCTTCAGTAACTCTGCAAACTGTACTTCCATCGTCGCTAGCTGCTCTCGGTAGAGTTTTAAATTTGCCGCAAGTTGATACTTATTCTTGAAATCATCTCTGAGCTGCACTTCTTTATCTTGCTCTGCGGTATAAATATCTACCGAATCGGAGACGACCAAGAAATATCCCGCAGCAAAAACACAGAGTGCTAAAAGGATCGCGAAAAAGGTTTTAACTTGATTTGGCCAACCACCAATATTTTCAAAGTCGATATCATTAAATTGACTTAGATCGAGTTTCATTTACTCGCTCCTTTTGTCATTTTCTCAGGCTCATCTACACTCGCGCCTTTAATAGTGACTCTCAAACTAAAACGCTGTAATTGCCGTAACTCTTCATTTTGGGTCACGATCGATTGCATATTAGGATCGGTTAACCATTCGGATGTTTTCACTTTTCGCATCATGTTGGCGACGTTATTGTTCGATTCACTACGCCCTTCAATCAGCAACAAACTGCCCTTTTTCTCTAGACTAGACAGATATATTCCTGGAGGTACAATTCGAACAAGCTCATCTAACACGTGAGTAGGCAAATTACGGGATTGCTGTAGATTAAGAATAATTTCTGTACGCCGCTCAATATCTTTCTTACGTTCAGTAATTTTCTTGATCTCAGAAATTTGTGTTTCAAGCAGACTGATTTCCGATTGCAAATAAGCGTTACGTGCTTTTTGCTCATCGGTCATAACATCTAATAAAGATACTGCGACATAGACTAAAATCGCCGACGCTAAAAATACTGCCGCTAAAATACCAATATAGTCGCGCTTTTGTTTTTCTCTCGCCTCTTCTCGCCAAGGGAGTAGGTTTATGTTCGCCATTGACCGTAACTCCTCAATGCTAAGCCACAAGCAACCATATATTTGCTGATTGTAGGTTGCAGCGCACTTTTAACCGACTCATCGGCATGCAAACACCCTTGAAAAGGATCGGCGATAATAGTGTGAACACCCAATTCATTCGTCAGTAAATTAGCCATACCTTCTAATTTAGATGTCCCACCGCATAATACGAGATAATCGACTTTATCTTTACCGCTGGAAGTGCAATAAATCTGCAGCGTACGTTTTATTTGTTGTAATAGCTGAGTTTGAAAAGGTGACAAAACTTCAAACATATAATTTCGTGGTAAGTCGCCTTCAATCTTTGCTTTCTCAGCTTGATCATAAGACATGCCATAGAAGGATAATATTGACTGAGTAAATTGCTCACCACCGAAAGCTTGCTCACGAATAAAAGTCGTCTCACCCGATTCAACCACAGAGAAAGTCGTCATATTCGCGCCGATATCAACCATAGCGACGGCTTTATGTTTCGCTCCTTCTGGAAGCTGGGCCATAATTAGCTCGGCAGCTCGACCTAGAGCGTAACCTTCAACATCCACCACTTTAGCCTCAAGTTCAACGCTATCCAGCGCATCGACTCTGACATCAATATTATCAGTGCGGCATGCGCTCAACAGCACATCAACTTTAGTAGGATCGGTACTGTTTACGTTTAGCGTTTCAAAATCTATGCTAACTTCATCGAGTGAATACGGAATAAGGTTATCGGCTTCAATTTCTATCTGTGCCTCCATTTCTTCCTCACTAAGGGAGGCATCCATGTAGATCACTTTCGTCATCACAGCAGAACCCGAAACAGAAACAGCGGCATATTTAACGGATTTAGGCAGGCTACGTTTTATTTGCTTAAGGCATTCAACAACGGCATCAGCATCACGAATATCATGATCGTTAACGGCCCCCTTCTTAATGGGTACCGCGGCATGACTCAATATTTTGTATCCGTCAGCAGTCTTACTCAACAAAATGGCCTTAACTTCATGGGAACCGATATCGATTCCCACCATCTGCGGAGCCTGACGCTTCCATAAATTTGAAAGCATATCCATTGTCACTTTTTTATTTATATTTCAGTAAAAGAGATTAGCACAAAATCAACTTGTTATACTTACTTGTATCGAATGTTTCATCATTTTACAAATGCTATTTTATGAGTCTCACGTTTTTACTTCACCAAGACGTGTGCGCCTTATATACTGTCGCACTTAACAGAACATTAGGATAAATTTTGGTGAAGTGGTTAAAACGTATTGTTATAGCACTATTCAGTCTAGCCCTTTTGGGCGTAGGCGCCATTGTGGCAGCATACTTTTATGTTTTGCCGGATTTACCGGATGTTTCAACACTAAAAAATGTGCAACTTCAAACACCTTTACGTATTTACAGTAGTGACGGCAAACTTATTTCTCAATTCGGTGAGAAACGTCGCATTCCACTAACGTTAGACGAAGTGCCAAAACCTCTGCTACAGGCGTTTATCGCAACCGAAGATGCCCGCTTTTATGAACATGGTGGTATAGATCCTGTTGGCGTGCTTCGCGCCGCATTAGTGATGTTGACCACTGGCGAGAAAAAGCAAGGTGCGAGTACGATTACCATGCAGGTCGCACGTAACTTCTTCTTAACCCGAGATAAGACTATTATTCGTAAAGTGAAGGAGATTTTTATCTCCTATCATATTGAAGAGTTGCTCACCAAAGATGAAATTTTAGAGCTCTACGTAAACCGCATTTACTTAGGCCAACGGGCCTACGGTGTTGGGGCTGCTGCGCAAGTGTATTTCGGTAAAAACGTGCAGGAACTCAGCTTATCTGAACTGGCCGTTATTGCAGGCCTACCCAAGGCGCCCTCTACACTCAATCCAATCACGTCACCTTCGCGTGCATTGGCTCGCCGTAATGTCGTCCTCATGCGGATGAATGAAGTCGGCTACATCAGCCAAACCGAATACCAAACGGCACTACAAGAGCCATTGGTGGCCAGATATCATGGCGCTGAAATTGATCTGTATGCCCCTTACATTTCTGAAATGGCTCGGGATTACATGGTACAGAAGTACGGTGAAGAAGAGGCCTATACCAATGGCTACAACGTCTATACGACTATCTCATCGGATCTACAACTTAAAGCTCAACAGGCACTGCGTAATAACGTCTATGCCTATGATGAACGCCATGGCTACCGTGGTCCTGCTGCCGTGTTGTGGACGGACGAAAAACCTGAACCTGCTCAAATCAAAACTGAACTAGCCAAGATTGCTTCAGTACAAGAATTGCAACCCGCCGCAGTCATCAGCATTGCAGATCAGCAAGCCAGCATAATGACCGCCAAAGGCGAAACTAAAGTCATTACTTGGGATGGATTGAAGTGGGCACGTAAGTTTATTACTGATAAGCGTCAAGGTAGTGTACCGAAATCAGCTTCTGACATACTCAAGGTCGGCGAGCGTATTTGGATCCGTGATAACGGCCAATATTTGCAACTATCGCAAGTACCAGAAGTCGCCAGCGCAACAGTATCACTCGACCCCAAAAATGGTGCTATTCGCACTTTAGTTGGTGGTTATAGCTTTAGCCAAAGCCAATACAACCGAGTGACTCAAGCGAAGCGTCAATTAGGTTCGAATATAAAACCTTTCATCTATGCCGCAGCATTAGAGAAAGGCTTTACCTTAGCGACCCTCATAGACAATGCGCCAATTAATAAACCCGATATCAGCCAAGGCACAGCATGGCGCCCTAAAAACTCACCCGATATCTATGGCGGCCCCACTCGTTTACGTGTGGGTTTAGCGCAATCTATTAACGTTATGTCTGTGCGTGCAATGCGTCATGTCGGACTCGACGAAACCATTGCTCAACTCGTTGAATTTGGTTTTGATCCTAACGACTTACCTCGCAACGAATCGATTGCATTAGGTTCGTCTTCAGTCACGCCATTGCAAGTAGTTACTGCATTTAACGTATTTGCTAACGGCGGTTTCTTACTCGAACCTTTCTATATTGATCGCGTAGAAGATGCTTACGGCAATGTTATCGAAAAAGCGAACCCTACATTGGCCTGTAAGCCTAGCCAACCAGTTACACCGAGCGACTCTATAGCGTTCAGCGTAAGTGGAGACTCTGGTGCTGAGCGTAGTGCACCTGTTGCGCAGTGTTTCAATCAAACCGGTCGCTACGCTCCGCAAATTATTTCAGAGCAAACGGCATTCCTCATTACCGAAGCACTGAAGAGCGTGATCTGGGGTGGGGGCGATTGGAGTAAAGGCACGGGTTGGCAAGGTACGGCTTGGCGCGCGGCAAAATTGATTAAGCGCCATGATATTGCAGGTAAAACGGGTACAACCAACGAATCGCGCGACACTTGGTTCAGTGGTTTTAGCCCAGTCATCACTAGCACTTTCTGGGTCGGTTTCGACGATCACGGTCGCCAACTGGGCAGAACCGCATGGAATGCAAACGGCGAAAAAGATCAGATAACTGGCGCCGAAGCGGGAGCGAAAACAGCAGGTCCGGGCTGGAACGAGTTTATGAACAGTGTCTTACAAGGCACACCAGAGACAACCTCGATTCCGCCAGAAGGCATAGTTTCGGTACGCATCGATTTAGCGACGGGTAAACTTACCCGAAAAACCGACTATACCAGTGCGTTCGAGTACTTTATTTCAGGTACGGAGCCGAAGGAATACATCAGCGAAACTCAGGATGAAAACAATTTATTCATCGATGCACCAACCGATGATTTATTCCAATAAACAAATGCTAAAAAGTCATTACCACTAATTGTGGCCCAATAAAAACGCGACCTAATGTCGCGTTTTTTATTGGCTTGAATTGTGGATTTGAATAACTCGCTTAACGAACTTTCTTGGCCGCAATCGCCTGCTGAATTTGTGGCAATGCAGTACCACCGAGCACGTCGCGTTTCGCTAAACAAGCTTCAATAGTCAGGTTTGGATAGACATCATCTTCAATGATAGCGGCAAAAGTTTTTAATTCGGCCAAGGAGAAATCCTCGAGCGGAATTTGCTTCGCTATCGCGGCAACCACGACTTCACCCACAACATGGTGCGCCTCACGGAAAGGCATACCTTTAGACACGAGATAATCCGCAAGCTCAGTAGAATTTGCATAACCTTGCTGTGCGGCTAACAGTGCATTAGGGCGATTGACCTTCAAACCTGACAACACTAACGCCGCCATATCGAGGCAAATTGCCCAGCTATCGACCACATCAAACAGGCCTTCTTTATCTTCCTGCATATCTTTGTTGTACGCCAAAGGCAGTGCTTTCATCGTAGTGAGAATGCCCACTAAGCTGCCATAAACCCGACCAGTTTTGCCACGGATAAGCTCTAATGCGTCTGGATTTTTCTTCTGTGGCATCAGGGATGAACCCGAGGTCACTTCATCACTCAGGGAAATAAAGTTCGCTTCACCTGAGTTAAAGAAAATCAAATCTTCAGCCATACGGCTTAAGTGCATCATGCTGATCGATGCGGTTGAACAAAGCTCTACCACGTGATCTCTGTCTGATACGCTATCTAAGCTATTCAGCGTTGGCGAGGCAAAATTAAGCGCAGCAGCCAGTGCATGTCTATCTATTTTATAAGCAGTGCCCGCAAGGGCGCCTGAACCTAATGGGCAAGTATTCGCGCGGGTTAACGCATCGGCTAAACGGCTGATATCCCGCTCAGTCATTTCTACATAGGCTAAACACCAGTGGCCAAATGTCACAGGTTGAGCGCGCTGCAAGTGAGTGTAACCCGGCATTACCGCATCAAACTCACGTTCTGCCAACGCCAGTAATTCAGCATGTAAGCTGTGAAGGCGCGCGAGTAATGCTTTGCCTTCGGATTGACACCAAAGCTTTAAATCGGTGGCAACTTGATCGTTACGGCTACGGCCAGTGTGCAGTTTCTTACCGAGATCGCCCACTTTGGCAATCAAAGCCGACTCGACGAAACTGTGAATATCTTCGGCGCCCGAGGCGAGAATAATCGCTGGATCGCCCTGCACTTCCACCAGCAAGTCATTGAGTGCTTTTTTCAAGTCTCGGCATTCAGTTGCCGAGATAATTCCCACGCTGGCAATCGCATCCGCCCAAGCAATGGAGCCGACCACATCCTGTTCGAACAAGCGATAATCCACAGGCAACGAATCGTTGAATAATTTGAATAGCGCGCTCGTTTCGCCCTGAAATCTTCCACCCCATAAAGCCATGCTAACTCCCCTTACTCACTACTTATTTAAAATCGACTCATCTGAATCAAAAACTCAATCAAAACCTAAAAACAAAAAAGGGCGCTAGGCGCCCTTTTACACGACCTATTACTTACCCTTAACGTCATTAGCGTTGAGTGCGCGGATGCGGCTCGCTAATGAGTACAGGCGGATAAAGCCTTCTGCATGTTTTTGATCGTACACTTGATCTTCACCGAAAGTCGCAAACGCTTCAGAGTACAAGCTGTTAGGTGAACGTTTCTTCACTGCGCTCGCTTGGCCTTTGTAGAGTTTAACCACAACTTCACCGTTAACTGATTCAGCCAGTGACTCAGATGCTGCCAGCAATGACTTACACAGTGGCGTGAACCAACGGCCGTCATACACTAAATGCGCCATTTGTGCGGCAACTTGCTCACGCCAGTTACGGCTAGTCTTGTCGAGAACAAGCTCTTCAATTGCACGTAGTGCTGCGAACATCACAGTGCCGCCGGGTGTTTCATAACAGCCACGAGACTTCATGCCGACTAAACGGTTTTCAGTAATGTCGATACGACCCACACCGTGTGGCGCAGCAATGGCGTTTAATGTCATCAGCGCAGCATAAGGCGTTAGGGCTTCACCATTCACTTTAGTGATACGGCCATGCTCTACTTCTAGCGACACATATTCAGGCTTGTTCGGTGCATCTTCAGGATCGGCAGTCAGTGTCCATACGCCTTTGCTTGGCTCGTTCCATGGATCTTCTAACTCACCACCTTCATGGGATATATGGAAAGCGTTGGCATCACGGCTATAGATTTTAGTCGCTGACGCTGACGTCTTGATGTCACGTTCAGCTAAATAGGCCAGTAGATCTTCACGGCTCTGCATAGTCCATTCACGCCATGGGGCAATCACTTTTAAATCAGGTGCTAATGCGGCGAAGCAACCTTCGAAACGCACTTGGTCGTTACCTTTGCCGGTACAACCGTGACACAGAGCATCGGCGCCCACTTTACGAGCCACTTCAACCTGCGCTTTAGCAATGATAGGACGCGCCATTGACGTACCGAGTAAATAAGTGCCTTCGTAAATCGCACCGCTCGCAATCGTTGGGTAGATATAGTCTTTAACGAATTCTTCTTTTAGATCGACGATATGACATTCAGAAGCACCTGAAGCTAAAGCTTTTTCAGTCAAGCCAACCAGCTCTTCTTCGCCTTGGCCGACGTCGGCGCAGAATGCGATGATTTCGCAGTTATCGTAGTTTTCTTTTAACCAAGGAATAATGGCCGAGGTATCTAGACCACCTGAATAGGCTAAAACCACTTTTTTCACGCCAGTATTTTTTATCTCGATAGACATCTTAAATTCCTATGACTCGTTTCTCTCAAGGAGAAAACAGGCTGCTAAACAGGGTTAATTTAACTAAATAAGGTTACCAGTACCGCATTTTGGGCATGCATCCGATTTTCGGCTTGTTGCAGAATTAAGGATCCTGCACCGTCCATCACTTCATCTGTTACTTCTACACCACGGTGGGCGGGCAAACAATGCATAAAGAAGTTAGCGCCCGCTTTCGCCATCAAAGCTTTGTTTACTTGGTATGGTGCAAACTTCGCTTTGATATCCGATAAAGGCGTTGGATCGCCCATTGAAATCCAAGTATCAGTATAAATAGCGTCGTGACCTTCAATCGCATCGATATCTGAAGTCAGCACTAACTTGCCGCCATATCGTTTGGCGAGCTCTTGCACTTCTGCCACTACGTAGCCATCAGGAAAGTGACCCGCTGGGCAGATCACTGTCATGGTGGCACCGAGAATAGCCGCACAGTACATCAGCGAGTTAGTGACATTATTACCATCACCAACATAAGCTAATTTAGCTTTACTGACATCCTCAAACTGCTCTGCCAGTGTTAAAAAGTCAGCTAAGGCTTGGCAAGGATGATAAAGATCCGACAGCGCATTGATCACGGGCACTGAGCCGAACTCGGCTAATTGTTCGATAGTGGTGTGTGAATAGGTTCTCGCCACAATTGCGTCGGCCCAACATGACAGGTTAGAAGCAAAGTCAGCAACCGATTCCCGTTTTCCCAGTTCACCATTTTGCTGGTCTAGGTATAAACAGTGGCCACCGAGCTTATTAATACCGATATCAAAGCTAACGCGTGTTCTGAGTGAGGGCTTTTCAAATAACATCACCACACTCTTGCCATCCAGCGCATGACGATACTCAGCCGGATTGGCTTTGATCGTTTTTGCCAAGGCAATTAGATCCTGTAACTGCTGCTGGGTTAAGTCTTTTATCGATAGTAAATGCTTCATAACCTACTCCACTTATGGTTGGATTTGTGTTCCTACGGCTTCACCTTTTGCTAATGCGATTAATTGGCTTGCATCACGCCACGAGGCAACTTGTACCGCCTGCCCCATCCACTGTGCTACTTCGAGCGCAGCTTCAACTTTGACCTTCATTCCCTTTTCGATCACACCTTGCTTAACAAGGTCTGCTATCTGCTTGCCATTTAAACTATGGATGAGCTGGCCTTTACCATCGAGCACCCCAGAAACATCCGACAGTAGCACTAACTTGCCGCCCACTAATTTGGCTAATGCCGTTGCCGCTTGGTCTGCATTGACGTTAAGCATTTGGCCATCGTCCATCATGGCGATGGAGCTACAAATCGGCATCCAACCTTGGGCGAGGATAAACTTAAGATAAGTGCCATCGTTTGGCGTGACTTCGCCCACTAGGCCTAAACGCTCATCTTTAATCTTAGCCGAAACAGTATTACCATCGGCAAGGCTCATGCCCACACTCACAATGCCAGCCTTAGTCGCTGCGCCTTGAAGGATTTTGTTCGAAGTGCCCGCCAATGCGCCGGCAATAATCGGCATTTGCTCAGGCGGAGTCACACGTAAACCTTCTAACTTGACGGTCTCCATACCATTAGCCGCTAACTGCTCATCCACCAGACAACCGCCGCCATGTACCATCAACACTTTCTGACCATTGGCTAACATAGCCGCAGCCGTATCCATCAATCGCGCCATCCCCATTTCACATTGCAGCAGCGCGCCGCCCACTTTAAGCACTAATACTGAGTTGTTTGTAGACATCTTGACGACTCTCTTAAATAAGGATGAACAATTATTAAAGGTTAAAATGAATCTTTATGCATTGCAGCGCTTGGCTGGCAGCACCTTTCATCAAGTTATCGATGGCACTGGCTACCACTAAGTAACCGCTATTCTCATCAAACTTCCAACCTAAGTGACAGTTAGGTGTCAGCACCACATCGTCTACTTTCGGGAACTGATTGTGCTTCACGGTGACCAATGGCGCCTTGTCATACACGCTATAGGCCGCTGCCACATCGGCAGTCGTAGTGCCTGGTTTTAGCTGCACGGTAATGGTCGCTAAAATGCCACGCTTAAAGTTGCCAAGGTGCGGGGTAAATATCACTTCTTGGCCAAGCTGAGTGGCGATCTCGGGTTGATGTCTGTGGCCTAATACGCCGTAAGGTGTCAGGCTCACTTCACAAAAACTGGTGTGTAACTGCGCTTTACGGCCCGCCCCTGTTACGCCGCTCACGGCATTGATAACCGGATAAGCCGATGTCAGTAAACTCGCTAGCGGTTTTAACGCTGTCAATGATGCGGTCGGGTAACAACCTGGCACGGCAATCATCTTAGTCGCAGCGATTTCTTTAGCATTCCATTCGGCAAGGCCATACACGGCTTTGGCTAAAACTTCAGGATATTCATGCTCAAAGCCATACCACTTCGGATATTGCGCCACATCGCTAAAACGATAAGCACCGCTTAAATCGAATACCGCTAACCCTTGGCTATAAAACCAAGCCGCTAAATGCAGGCTCACCGAGTGCTCAGTCGCTAACACCACGGCATCGGCTTCGGCAACGATTTTTGCCTTAGCTTCATCGGACAATGGCGACAGCGTTAATGCGATATGGCTATAGCTAGGATACAAATCCGCTAAAGGCTTACCTTTATCTAAACTGTTTTCAGAAACATACAACCCTTGAATCGTCAGTTCTGCTTCTGCATGGATTAAAGCGGTCAGTTGCGCGCCTGTGTAACCACTGGCACCAATAATGGCGATATTTTTCATGTTTTTTGTCTTATTAACCGAATCAAAGAAACTTAAAGAGTAGATGAATAGCTTACACGCAACCGCGCATATCTATGATGACGAGACTATCGTCGCAGGAAATCGTAATAGGTTGTTATTTTATTCACTGTCAGGCTAATACTGTGCATCATGATATTCACTCTACAGGTCACAGGGGGTGACTCATCTCAACTGATGGCTAGACTACCACAAAGATCTACTTATGCAATATATGTGAATATATATTTTTAATTTATTTTCATCTTTTAAGCTCAAATTAGGATATCGAAGACACAGTTCCCATTCAGCTAACTCGTTAATAACACAGTTATCCAGGGTCAACATGAGTCAAAATCAGTCCTTTTCATTAACAGCTAAGATACATGTCTGCAAAGCATAAAATGATGCACTTCATATTCACTTGCACTAATCATCAAAAAATATTGCGTGACTTCGCATTTCTATTGAATATTCTTCATCAAATACCGTGATTGGTTGCATATCGGATAAGCCAGTCGTATAAGTTATAAGTTCTGCTGTTGACCATAGCCCCAAGTGATAGGTATTGTGCTAACGGGCTATATACCCAAGCTACCTGAAGATACGAGTTTCAGAGCGCCTAGGGTGCTTCAATTCAAGGCGCATCAATGAAAGAATGTCGGCCACCTTTTAAATTGATGCAACACGGAAGTGGAGTGCCCTAGGTGCTCCGTCCCGGCGGGTTTTAACGCACTTTATGCTGCGTTGGTTATTTTTAACTTAGCCCGCTAGGCCTGCAAATAACTGCCTTGCCTAAAGTGCGTTAAACTCCCGCTGAATCCTGCATCTTCAGGTTGTTTGGGTATATACAAAGCGAATTTTCATGTTTTTCTATTCGGAGTAACTATGTCAGTAACCATGGCAGACAATATGACAGATATGTATGCGTCATTAAGATCGAACGTGAGTATGTTAGGCCAAATCCTTGGCGATACTATGCGTACCCATCTTGGGGACTCTTTTCTTGAGAAGGTTGAACAGATCCGTAAGCTTGCCAAAGACTCACGCCGAGGCGACCAAGCCGCCAGAGAGCAAATGCTCGAGTTACTGACAGCTTTGCCAGACGAAGAATTAGTCCCTTTTGCAAAAGCTTTTAACCAATTTCTTAACTTAGCTAACTTATCCGAGCAATTTCATACTATCAGTCGTAATTGTGACGAACTTGTCTGCGTGCCAGACCCAGTGGAACAACTCCTAGGACGCATGCTCAATGGTCGTGTCGACCAAGCTAAAATGCTCGACTGTCTAAAAACACTGGATATTGATCTGGTGCTAACAGCGCACCCCACTGAAATTTCCCGTCGCACTCTGATCCAAAAATACGCCGCCATTGTCGACTGCTTAACAGAGCAAGAAAACGACCAACTGTCGGATAGAGAACGTCAACAGATCAACCTGCGCCTGCGCCAATTAATCGCGCAAATATGGCACACCAATGAGATCCGCCGCGAGCGCCCAACTCCAGTAGATGAGGCTCGCTGGGGATTATCCACCATTGAAGAGTCACTCTGGCATGCGGTGCCTGACTTCTTAAGACAACTTAACGATCGGGTGCAGCAACGCACAGGGCAGCAATTACCGATTGATATAGCGCCAGTGCGCTTTTCAAGCTGGATGGGCGGCGATCGCGACGGCAACCCCTTTGTTACCGCGAAGGTCACCCAAGAGGTGCTCGATCGCAACCGCCATGCCGCCGCCAGATTATTCTTAAAAGATATCGTGCTGCTGGTCGGCGAACTGTCGATGGAAGAAGCCAATGATGAGTTAAAGGCTTATACCAATAACAGCTGCGAACCTTACCGCCACGTGCTGCGATCTATTCGTCAAAGACTGCGTGACACCATAGATTATTTAAATGCGCGCATCGAAGGCCACAATCCTGAAGTCGATAAGTCGAGCCTGATTTGGCAAGAAAGCGATCTCAAAGCACCGTTAGAAATGCTCTATAAGAGTTTGACCGACTGCGGTATGCGCTTAATTGCCAACGGTTTATTGCTCGACATTCTCCGCCGTCTCGCCTGCTTTGGCATTCATATGCTCAGGCTCGACATTCGCCAAGACGCCAGCCGTCACAGCGATGTGCTCGCCGAGTTAACTCGCTATCTCGGCATGGGTGATTTCAACCATTGGGATGAAACCGAGAAGCAAGCCTTCTTATTACGCGAACTCAGCAACCGTCGTCCACTGATCCCAAGTAACTGGCAACCCTCGGCCGATGTGGCCGAAGTGCTTAATACCTGTCGTTTGATTGCTAAACATCCGGCTAAAGCACTCGGATCCTATGTGATTTCGATGGCGGGTAAACCATCGGATGTCTTAACGGTTTTACTGCTACTCAAAGAAACGGGCTGTTCGCACCCAATGCGTGTGGTACCGCTGTTTGAAACCTTAAGTGACTTAAACAACGCCGCGGCCTGTATTACCGATTTGCTCGATATCGACTGGTATCGTGGCTATACCAAAGGCATGCAAGAGGTCATGATTGGTTACTCTGACTCTGCCAAAGATGCTGGTGTCATGGCGGCGGCTTGGGCTCAGTATTACGCCCAAGAGCAGTTAGTGGCGGTCTGTAAACAAGCAGGCGTCAAGCTTACGCTATTCCATGGCCGTGGTGGCAGCATTGGTCGCGGGGGTGGTCCTGCACACAAGGCGATCCTATCGCAACCACCAGGTTCAGTAGATGGCCGCATTCGTGTGACTGAGCAGGGCGAAATGATCCGCTTCAAGTTTGGCTTGCCAAAACTCGCGGTTCAAAGCTTGGCCCTGTATACCTCTGCCGTATTGGAAGCAACCCTATTACCACCGCCAGAGCCGAAGCAAGAATGGCGCAATTGCATGCAACGTATCGCTGAAGAATCAGTGGGTGCTTACCGTGGCATAGTGCGTGATGAACCTGATTTTGTGGCTTATTTCCGCGCGGCAACGCCAGAAGTGGAATTAGGAAAACTACCACTCGGCAGCCGTCCAGCCAAACGTCGTGTCGATGGTGGAATTGAAAGCCTGCGGGCCATTCCGTGGATTTTTGCTTGGTCGCAAAACCGCTTGATGTTACCTGCATGGCTCGGCGCAGGTGAAGCACTACAAGCCGCCAGTGAACGCGGTGAAATGGGTTTACTGCAAGACATGGAGCGGGAATGGCCCTTCTTCAGCACTCGCATTTCAATGCTGGAAATGGTCTACGCCAAGGCGGAACCTAATTTGGCCCGCTACTACGAAACCTGTTTAGTACCTAAGGAATTGCATCACTTAGGCGAAACCTTGCGCCAACGCTTAGATCTGGGCATTAAAGTCGTGCTTGAGCTGACAAAATCGGATAGTTTAATGGCGCATACACCGTGGAATCGCGAATCAGTTAAACTGCGAAATCCGTATATCGATCCATTAAACTTCTTACAAACCGAGCTATTAGCGCGGACACGTAAGGAAACAACCGAAACTCCTGCATCTGAACATGTGCAATTAGCGCTAATGCTGACTATTGCAGGTGTGGCCGCGGGTATGAGAAACACTGGTTAATGAAAAAACTTTCCCGCACGATTTGCTTGGGAGTAACTGTACTGCTTGGCGGCTGCGTCTCGCAGTACAGTATCAGCGAGCACGAAATGGAGCAGTACCTCAGTAAAGAGATCCATTTTGAGATTAAACAAGGCAATCAATTAGTTGGCGCAGAAGTACGCATTAACGACATCAGTGTCAAGCTAGGTGCAAAACCTGACACTATGAGCGTAAGTGCCGCAACTCAAGTATCAATTAAGAATCCGATCTTTCCATTGAGTGCCAAACTCACGACGACTTTCGAAGCCAAGCCTTGGTATGACAGCGCAACGCACAGTGTCTATCTGCGCCAACTCGAATTAGTCAAAGTGGAATCAACGCCCAAGGATATTGAAAAAGCGATTAGCAGTGCCACGCCGCAGGTGATGGGTTATCTAAGGCAATTCTTAGAAAACCAGCCTGTGTATGTGCTGGATACCAAGGACAGTAACCAAGCACTGATGGCAAAAATGACCGAAAGCATTCAAGTTGCCCCAGGTAAATTAGTACTTAAGTTCACTAAATAATCTGCCATTTTTGTATCTCTGTAGAAGTTAAAATGCTCCCTCGGGAGCATTTTTGTTGGCGGGTTTAAACTGGTATATGCCCGTATAAGAGTTACTTACTGAATCGCCCAATCGACTGATAATCGACGATCACAGCTTCAGCTAAAAGCTCACGTCTTAGCATATCGTAAGCCACTGCAGCACTTAAACTGCGTACCAGATCCCGTGAACGTCTCGGTAGTTTAATCATTTGACTATAAACACCGCCGCGAGTTGCTAAAGCGATCGCCACAGTCCCCACAGGTTTCTCATCTGTGCCACCATCGGGCCCCGCAATTCCACTGGTTGCCAGCGCATAATCACTGTCTAAAATTTGCCTTGCCCCCTTAGCCATTTCTTCCACAGTTGCAATGGAGACTGCACCATGATCATCTAAGGTTGAAGGATTAACACCTAACACACGCACTTTAGATTCATTACTGTAAGTCACTAATCCGTGCTGTAAGTAAGATGAACTGCCTGGGAAATCAACTAACTGGCTAGTGATCATGCCGCCAGTGCAAGACTCGGCAACGCTTAAGGTCAAGCCTGAGTTAAGTAGCTTATAATGAATTTCTTCGGCAAGAGTGGCTTTATCTTCCGCGACAACCGCAGTACCCAGCACCATTTTGATGTGCCCAGCGACGCGAGGTAATACTGCAATCGCTTTATCGCCACGGGCGAAAATCTTAATCTCAATATGCGGCATAGAAGAGCGGTAACCAATAGTAATGCCTTCTGGCAGCTCTAGCGGTTCTAACTTATCTGCCAAAGCGGACTCACCTTGACCTATGGTCAATAGTTTCTTTAAGGCGACCTTAGCATCAAGGTTAAACTCTTCGCGAATAAAGGGCACAAACTGCTCTGTAACCATGTGCTTCAGCTCAAAAGGCACACCAGGCGTAAAGAATAACCAAGCGCGGTTAAGCTTAACTCTAAAACCACAAGCGGTTCCCACTGGGTTATCAACCATCACAGCTGAGGCTGGCAGCATAGCTTGCTTGAGATTACTTAAAGGCATTTCACGGTTATTACGGGTAAACCACTCCTCTAAACGCTCACGCCACTCCGCATTCTCAACCAATGGTTCGCCCTTTGCCTTAGCCATCGCTAAAGCAGACATATCATCACTCGTCGGCCCGAGACCACCATTAACGAGAATCACATCGGCATGTAGGCTACGTTCTTGGAAAACCGCAATCAGATCCTCGAGGCGATCGCCGACGGTCACTCGACGCTGGATCTCGACACCATGCTCCATCATAGTACTGGCAAACCAAGCGGCGTTGGTATCAACAATCTGTCCCGCCAACACCTCTTCCCCAGTGCAAATCATCTCTAACTTCATCTCAGATCCTTATCTACCCCAATAAATTAAAACATAAGGTAAGTAACCGCTTAACTAATAGCAATAGCTAGGCTCGATCGAGAACTAAGATCGCTGTAGCAAAATCGGAGCATTGACAAAATAATCGAACAAATAATCGACAACTATTACTTATTATTGGTGTCGTGGAAGGTAAAAAGGGATTATCGAGAGAAAAAGGAGGAAAACTGACTAATTGAATAGAAACAAGGCTGGATTTAACAAATTGCGGACGCAAAAAAGCCAGCTTATTCAGCTGGCTTCGTTGCATCTCAATGAGATAATTAGGCGCTTGGCGATGACCTACTTTCTTTCATCCCCGAAGGGGATACATGGGGGCGAGTCATCATTGCCTAAAATGCGCAGCATTTTGATGATGTGTCGCGCGAAGCAATGTATTGCGCAGCTGGGGAGTCCGCTCAGCGGCGGGTTGACATCGAGCTAAGTTATCGCGAAGCGTATAAACACCAAAGCCCTAGCGGTTTAGGCTAGGGCTTTGGTGTTTATTTGGATGCTTGGCGATGACCTACTCTCACATGGGGAGACCCCACACTACCATCGGCGCGTTTGCGTTTCACTTCTGAGTTCGGGATGGGATCAGGTGGTTCCACAAGGCTATTGTCACCAAGCAAATTCTGTTTATTACCGTGTCCATCTCTGGACCACGTTAATAATAATTCGGAAAGCTGATTTGCTTTGTTTGAGTCCACACTTCATTAAGTGTTTATATTCTGTCTAAGTTCGCTTAGCAAAACCCATCT
>NZ_JAKKRS010000022.1:0-73806 GCF_025654025.1 Shewanella sp. SM55
GTCGCCGCGGGAATTGTTGGGATAACGCACCAATGGAGCGTTTCTTTAGAAGTTTGAAATCTGAGTGGATACCCGCCAGTGGTTATGGGAATTTTACAGAAGCAAATAAAGAGATCACAAATTACATCACTGGATATTACAGTGAGACCAGACCCCATCAATATAATGGTGGGTTAACGCCAAATGAGTCAGAACGTTTATATTGGAATGACTCTAAAACCGTGGCCAATTTTACTTGACCACTACAAATAGCCATCAGCATTGCAAAAGTTAGCAATGGATGTATCAATAAATGCTATCGAATAAACTGGAAAAAATGACGATAGCAACGCAGTTACTAGTAGTAAAATATTTCTGTTCCTAGATAACCTCCATTTTAGTAATTTAGCTTTCTCTTAGATTCACATGAACGAAACCGTTTTAATATATGCGGGAGATTTAACAGCAATGAGTATCAAACTGCTGCCAATAACATCTTTTGCAGCCTGTTATAAATAGTCGTACACTCTGAAATTATTAAATAATAACGCTCGGATAATTAAATGGTTAAGCAAGTTGTCTTGAATTGGTCTCAAGGAAAAAATATTAATGATGAATTTTTTCCAGAAGATAAGCTAGGAAGAGAAAAGTACGCTACTTTTCTAACTAAACTTCTAGCCTCTCAAGGTTATGATGACCAGAGAACTGATGGTGACAAAAAACGGAATTATGTGCTTAATCTCAATGCTGAGTGGGGAGCAGGCAAAACCTACTTTCTTAAGCGCTGGTCCGAAGACCTAAAAGAGCATTACCCTGTCGTATATGTAGATGCGTGGAAAAAGGACTACTCAGATGACCCTTTGATGACTGTCATTTCATCCATCATTGACCAATTAAGAAAGCAAGCAGGAAAAGATAAAAATTCTCCGGTATTCAAAGCTCCTCGTACGCTGATCGGCTTATTAAAGGCAGCGGCCCCTGGTATTGGTCGAGGATTATTTAAGCGATATGTCGGCATAGATCCTGTCGAAATTATGAATGCAGATGACGACAATGAAAATATCGGTCACATCAAGGGGGAAGATGGCCAAGATCTACTAGATACAGATGGTAGCCCAATTGATATGAGCTTTGCCGCTTCAGAAGCGGTTAAGTATCTTATTGATGAACATGATGCAAAATCCAAAGCGATTGATAGCCTAAAAAAAAGTGTGTCTGAATGGGTTGGAGCTGTTGTTGGTCATAAAAAAAATAGCTATCCTGCTTTCATTTTTATTGATGAACTAGACCGTTGCAGGCCTAGCTATGCTGTTGAAATGCTGGAAACCATTAAACATATTTTTGATATTGATGGGGTTGTATTTGTGGTTGCAACAGACACAGAGCAGCTGCAGCATGCCGTTAAAGCGGTATACGGCGAGGGATTTGACGCCAAAATTTACCTCGGCCGCTTTTTCAATAGTCGTTATAGCCTCAAGTCACCTAATTTAGAAAACTTTTTAGATGTGCACAGCGATGCCAGCAAGCTTTCAGAGGATTATTTAAAGAGAGTCAACATTGAAGTATTCCCTCCGAATAGTGATGCTAAAATAACACTTAAAAATATATCAATTGTTCTTGAGGCCTTTAAAGTCTCTGCGCGCACCGCAATTCAAATTACCGATAGAATACTGGCGACCATTTCAAACATGCCCAGAGGTTCCAAGCTCGATATATTGATGTTGGCGGCTTTGCTTTGTATTAAAGATAAGGATAATCATCTTTTTGAAGAAATAGTAAATGGTAAGTTTGAACGAGTTATCCAGAAAGGTGATGGAACTAAAACTATCTATTTAGCGGAGTGGATAGAAAGTTACATACCAACAAGTACTCATAACCGCCTTATTGAAATGAACTTCGACCCACAGCAATATGCGGATAGAGAGTTTACATTCGGTCCATATCTTCGGCCGATGAGTATACCTTATACCTCAGGCACATATTTTTTTAACTTACTTGAATATCTGAAAGAGATTTTCTCTTCTCACTTTGGTCATTCTTCAGTTTATTTTATATTTGACATGTCCCGACATTCGGAAAGAGAAGACACTCCTTTACAGGAAACTTGCAAGGCTCTTATCGAGAAACAGCGTAATTCTAACCACGATGATAACCTATTCCAAACCTCAGCTATTCTGTGGGCTAATTTTCTCTATATTAGAAATCAGTTTAAAGAGATCGATATGGATGAATATAAGGACTTTGTCGAATTGGCATCCCCTCTAGATTGGATGGGACAAGAAGATCTAACAGAAAATGCCTGATGCCCTTCAACATCTAATCACAGGCAGACTCCCCCAGTCAGTGGTGTACTGCTGGATTAGTAGTTCGCGGGGAAGTTTGCGCTGCAATTGGAGACACAGGAAAATGATAGGGCAGGCAAAAATCTTTTGAAATTCACAACGAACACCTCAGCATCAGAAGTTCACCTTCCCCTGCGAAGTTGTCGAAATACGCAGATAAAAATGCCGTGGCGACATCATGGATGATGGCGCAGGCTCGGGGGGGACAAGGATGTCCCATCTGAGCCGTTAGGCAATTTTTATTGGAGTATGAGACCACTAACCAATGCATGTAACTTCGCTAGGGGCGGCAAGGGAGATCCAAGAGGGAATTGCTGTTGATCCCCTCTTGGTCGGGTGTGGGGTGAAGCCCCACGACTTTGATTTAGCTTTTAATTACTAATGTATAAACCTTTAACACCACAACCATAAACCAACTCAGGGTTAAACACCCAGCCCTGCGGCGAATGAGCAGCCCGCTACACTTGTGGTCTATGTAGATCGAAACGCAGATCTTCACAGATCCCATAATAGGCTGATGGACCGCCGGCACGTAATACGGGCTCGGCAAGGGCAGTTTGATAAATCCCCTCGGCATTGAGTAAATGCTTAGCAATATGCACGGCAACCACTTCACCTAACACTAACCAAGTATCGATCTTGTCGCCATTAGCGGCTGTTAACTGGATGCATTGGGACAATTTGCATTCGAAGTTTACTGGGCTTTCAGCCACTAAATCGGCCTTAACAATGGTGCCAGCTTTAGCCGTGAGTCCGGCAAAACTAAACTCATCTTGACCGCGTGGCAGCATGGCGGAGGTTTGATTCATCTGCTCGGCTAAGCCGCGAGTGGTGAGGTTCCACACAAATTCCCCTGTTTCGACAATATTGGCGACACTGTCTTTCCAGCCTGTGCTGGCAAAGCCGATGATGGGCGGTTTGTAGTTGAAACAATTAAAAAAGCTGTAAGGTGCGAGATTACGTTGCCCCTCGGCATTGCGTGATGAAATCCAGCCGATCGGTCGAGGCCCCACAATCGCATTTAAAGGATCGTGTGCAAGGCCATGGCCTTTGCTCGGTTCGTAAAAATAGCGGTTATCAGCAGTCATACTTCATCCTTTTGTTATTGCCACAACAATACTGGTGCAATTAATACAGCCGTCACAGGTACGCTTTTATAGCCGCTATCTTACCCAAGTTTCGAGCAGCGACCAAAAGTCTGTAGGGCAATTTAAGTCAGCTCCTTGAACAACATCTGGCTGCAAATTTCAAATCCAACACACTCTTCTGCTAAAGTGATACTTATCAGTGGGCTAAAAAGCCTAACTCTGCTAAATAGCATGCGGCAAATGAAGGAGCGGTGAATGGGCGCGATAAAAGGGGGATGGAAGAGGTTGTTGTTGGTCGCAGTGCTGTTGGCGACGGGTTGTGCCAGCGTAGCGCAAATCGATTTCAATGCTCTGTTTGGCACTAGCTCACCGCAAAAACGCGTCGAAAATGCACAGCTGAACGACCAATTTATTCAACAGGCCGAGTTTGTGCACACACAAGTTGAGCCTATTCTCAATAGCCGCTGCGTGGTATGTCATGCCTGTTACGATGCCCCCTGTCAGTTAAAAATGACCTCGAGCGAAGGTATAGAGCGTGGGGCAAGTAAGGAAAAGGTTTACCAAGGCACACGCTTAGTCGCTGCCACACCTAATCGCTTATTTGTCGATGCCTTTACCCCAGAAGCTTGGCGTCAACGCGGATTTTACCCCATGCTAAACGAGCGCGATCAAACCCCAGAAGCCAATACCCAAGCCTCGGTATTAGCCAGAATGCTCACGCTTAAGCAAATGCATCCCCTGCCCGAAGACAAGATTTTAGATAAGCGTTTTGATTTCAGCCTAGACAGAGTTCAGCAATGCGCCAGCTTAGAGGAAATGGACAAATACGAGCAAAGCCAGCCCCTTGCAGGTATGCCTTATGGCTTGCCAGCACTGAATGCTAATGAGCATCAAGTGTTGATGCACTGGCTCGAGCAAGGTGCGCCACTGCCGTTTGCACAGGCGCTTACACCTGAATTTATTGCAGAAATAACCCACTGGGAGGAGTTTTTAAACGGCGACAGTTTAAAAAGCCAATTAAGTGCACGCTACATCTACGAGCATTTGTTTGCCTTCCATTTATATTTTGAGTCTTTGAATCAGCCGAACACCCAGCCTTTATTCTTCGAGTTAGTGCGTTCTCGGACGCCGCCGGGGCAAGCGCTGGATATTATCGCCTCCCGTCGTCCCTTCGACGATCCTAAGGTGGAGCGAGTCTATTACCGCTTTCGGCCTTATCGGGCAACCATAGTCGATAAAACCCACATCCCCTACGTTTTAAATACCGGCTTGCTCAATAACTGGCAACAATGGTTTATCGATGCGGATTACTCAGTCACTCAACTGCCGAGCTACAAGCCGAGCGTTGCGGCCAATCCCTTTGAAGCCTTTATTCAAATTCCTGCCAGTGCGCGCTATCGATTTATGCTGACCCGCGCCCAAGATACCATTATGGGCTTTATCAAAGGCCCAGTGTGCCGTGGTCAGGTGGCGCTCAATGTCATTAACGACAGATTCTGGGTGTACTTTGTGACTCCAGATTATATGGACGACACTGACTTTAGCGCCTTTTACCATTCCCAACTTGAAAATCTACGTATGCCTGCAGAGGAAGAAAGCACTGCATTAGCAGTAACTTGGGTGAAATATGCCGCCAAGCAAGGCAAATATATGCGGGCGCGTAATCAGTTCTTGAACGAGAAATTCAAAAACGGCCAGCACCTCACTATCGACGGGCTCTGGGATGGCGACGACACCAATGATAATGCCAGCCTGACAGTGCTGCGCCACTTCGACAATGCCACTGTGGTCAAAGGCTTAGTCGGCGAACCGCCCAAAACGGCTTGGATTATCGATTATGCCTTACTGGAGCGTATCCACTATTTATTGGTCGCGGGTTTCGATGTTTATGGTAACTACGGCCATCAGCTATTAACTCGCTTATACATGGATTTTTTACGCATGGAGGGGGAATCGAACTTCCTGACCCTGTTGCCACAGGAGGAAAGGCGCAAACAGTTGAGTGATTGGTATCAAGGGGCTGGTACTCAGCTCACGGCCTTTATCGCAGGGGATATCAACACCTTTCATCAGCCTACGGGCGTACTCTACTTTAGTGACGATCTAAAGGGCGAGCTGTATCAAAAACTCGGACAGAAGGTTGCTAAGGTTCAACCCAATCGATATCACATAGAAAACAGCAGCTTGCAAATACATAGCAAAGCACTTTTACACACATTAGATCGATTAAAAGGCACACAAGCGACCCTGTTACCTGAACTAACCATGATCATGGTGGAACCTGAAAAAGCGGGTAAAGCTGAGATATTTACCTTAGTTCGCAATAGCGCCCATCGGAATATTTCGAGCCTGTTTAATGAGGCGAGTAACCGCGAACCCGCTAAAGATGACGTCACTTTAGTGCATGGCTTATTGGGCAGTTATCCTGAGGCATTTTGGCAAGTGAAAGAACAGGACTTGCCTAACGTCGTGGCGACAGTAGAGAAAATGCAAACTGAAAAAGACTATGAAGCACTGTTAGATATGGTGGGTGTACGCCGTACCGATCCGAAGTTTTGGGCCTTTAGTGACAAACTCAATCAGATCTTTTTCGACAATCACCCGATAGAAAGTGGGTGGCTGGATTACAACCGACTGCAAAATCGTTAATAAAAAGGGGAACGTTAGTGTTCCCCTTCCTTTCAAATCAACGCAGTAAACTTACCAGATCTTAACGCGATCTTCAGGGGCTAAATACAGCTTATCGCCAGGCTTAACATCGAATGCAGTATACCAAGCATCTAAGTTACGCACGGTCAGCGCGCGGTACATGCCGGGGGCATGTCCATCGGTTGCCACCCGAGCACGCAGGGCTTCGTCACGCATCTTAGTGGCCCAGGTTTGCGCAAAGCCGATAAAGAAGCGTTGATCACCCGTAAAGCCTCCAATCACTGGGGCATCTTTGCCTTTAAGCGAGGCGTGATAAGCATCATAAGCGGCGGCTAAACCTGCTACGTCGGCAATGTTTTCACCTAAGGTCAACTTGCCATTCACGTGTAAATCAGGGAAAGGCGCATAAGCATCAAACTGCTGCGCTAACGCATCGCCTTGCTTATCAAATTGAGCAAAGTCAGCGGGCGTCCACCAGTTACGCATAGCGCCAGTCGAGTCGAATGCCGCGCCATTGTTATCAAAACTATGGCTGATTTCATGACCAATCACAGCGCCAATCGCGCCATAGTTGTAAGCGGCATCGGCCTTAGCATCGAAGAATGGCGGTTGCAAAATACCCGCGGGGAAGTTAAGCGCATTCTGCACGGGCAAATTCACCGCATTCACCACTTGCGGCGTCATCCACCACTCGCCTTTATCCATTGGTTTGCCAATCTTGGCTAACTGGTGGCTGTACTCTACTTTTTCGCCATTGATGGCATTGGCGTAGGCATTGGTCGCAGTCACTGCATAGCTGTCGTAATTGCGCCATTTATCGGGATAACCCACGCCCACCGCCATAGTGGCCACTTTTGCTAGGGCTTCTTTCTTGGTTGAAGGGTCCATCCAATCGAGTTTTTCCACTCGCTGACCGAAGGCGGTCACTATGTTATCCACCATAGTGCTGACTTCTGCTTTGGCCGAAGCGGGGAAATATTGCTCGGCATAGGCATGGCCTACGGCATCACCTAAATATTGGTCGAGTGCTGCTAAGGCACGTTTATCGCGGCTGCGCTGCTCTGGCGTGCCAGAAAGCTTAGTGCCATTAAAGGCAAACGAAGCGTTGTCGATAGCCGATGGCAACACATCAGCATGGCTGTTGATATGGTGGAACACGAGCCAATCTTTCCATGCATCTAAAGGCTCAGAGGCCACAAGCGCAGAAAGTCCCGTAATCGCCGTTGCATGGTAGGCCGCAAATTTAGGCTGATTGCCCAGTTGCGCCGCCGCTAGAAAGGCAGTCCAATCGATGCCCGGTGCTTTAGCATCAAAGTCAGCACGGCTCCATACCCCCGAAGACTGAGTAAAATCCTCGCTTGCTTCACGGCTGGTGTGGGCTGCGGCAATCTTGTTTTCAAGGGCGAAAATACGATCGGCACGGACAGCGGCATCGCTCACACCCGCATCTTTAAGCAAGGTTTCAATGTAAGCGCGGTAAGCGGTGCGAATGTCGACCATTTTAGGATCGGCAGACAGGTAATATTCGCGCTCAGGTAAGCCTAAACCGCCCTGTAAAAAGTAAGGTAAGACTTCGCCCGGCGTGGCTAAACCTTGGGTGACGAAGATCCCAAATAGGTTTTCGGTATAAAAATCGGTCGCGTTGAGAGGATCGACATCGGCGCGCAGATTTCCGCCTAACGCCGCAGATAAATCCTGCTTGCTCGCAATGGCCTCATAACGGGCAATATCCGCCTCGGCAGGCTTCATTCCTGCGGCATCAATAGCGGCGGTATCTGTGTAAGCCTTGTAGAAATCGGCGATACGCGCTTCGTCGCTCCCCGCCGCATGTTGCGCTTTCACCAGCTCGGCAATCAAACTGGTTTTATGCTTTTCGGTTGCTTCAAAGGCTACGAGGAAAGCGCCAGTGCTGGAGCGATCGGCAGGGATCATCGTCGTTTTCATCCATTCGCCATTGGCGTAGGTATAAAAATCATCCCCTGGTTTTACCGTTGGCGTCATAGCCGCGACATTAATACCAATCGGCATTTGAGCCGCAACGTCTTGACTTTTTGGCGCGTTTTCACTGGTTTTTACGGTGTTTTCTGTGGTGTTATCACTGCAAGCAGTGAGCCCAGCCAGTACTGAAGTTGACAGTAACAGCACGGGAATAAGACGGTCCGACATGAATGACTCCTCTCTTTTTTATTATTGTATTTATAGTGTGATTGCTAAGTTTGGCAGTGTAACTGGCACTGAATGAAGAAGTAAAACAAAGCCAATTTTTATGATAGAAAGTTAATGCAAACAATTTGAGCCAGACGCTTAAACACGCAGCTTAGTATCATCACGACCGCGCTCAACTGCAGGCACAAAAAAGCCGACACTATGTCGGCTTAATCAAGTTTGCTAACGACTACTTTATAATTTGATCTGAGTGTACTGAGTCCACGCAAGCACTTGTCCCATCTGAGGAATGATCCATACTGCCGTGTGCTCATTTTGATAAACACGATAATAAAATAAATCTTCATCACGGATATCATGCTTACGAATTTCACGGTAGAACTGCATAGCAGAATGGCTGACTTCATCCGGTTTTGTCAGTTCTTTTTGTAACACTTTAACGTGAAAAACATCGACTTTAAGGTCATCAATTGTGGTCTGGTACTGCTCAAACTCACCGCGGATAGTATATTTAATCGGCGTCGTTAAACAATCTTGATCTGTAATACAGGAGGTTGAATAAAACTTACCCTTATTTTGCCCTTCATAGACCAGAGACATACTGAGATCGTTACGAACTAAGAGTTCGCCCGCGACGGGAAAATAAATATCCGCATGGTAATTATGCTCAAGTAACTCCCCCATTCCTTTATCATCCGCAGGGAGGACAATACGGTTATAGCGAATGCGCTGCTCCATTATTTGGCTCAGCGGAATAAACTCCGCCATATTTAATCCTGCGGGTTTTGCATCTATCGCCGTGATATTGATGATGCCGTGACCACTGCAGGCATCGGCGTCCAGCTCAGGGCAAATCGCCATCGAATAATTTTTGCCATCAGTTGAGGTAAATGCACTGAAGTAATTAAGGTTATTGATGTGATTTCCCTCTGGCGCTAAATGTTTTTGCCACCATGAAGGATGTAAACGATCCTCATCACCAATATAAAAGGTTCGCGCCGTCCCCAGCGTGCCACCAATATTGAGGCTGATATATTTATCGGCATGCCATTTAGCCACCTGTTTAACCACCGCATGGTGGTCGCTCACATACCAAACGATTGCCAAGATAGCGCACAAGAGGGCAATACCAGCAACTTTAGTCCAAACCGACACCCCCACTAAGGCATCACGAATTGCATTCGCATCATTGATCGCCAGCATCTTTACATGGGATTGTTCAGAGATATGCAATTGATACCCGCGGCGTGCCACGGTTTTAAGCTGCACTTCGGTATAGGGTTCGAGCTTTTTACGTAAGGTACTGATGCATTGCGTTAAAGAGGTAGGAGCAACCACCCTTTCAGGCCAGCCGACCTGCAGCAATTCTTCCTTAGTAAAAATGGCATTCGTGGATGATAACAGCAGCACTAATAAGGCCGTTTCGGAAAAAGTCAGGCTGATGGTTGTCCCATTCACATGATCGACTAATTCCTTAGCCTGTTCATCTAACATTAAATAAGATGTGATTTTATGCATGTTAAACGCCTGAAAGATCAGCCAATACTGATAAAGTTTGATTACACTAACAACATGCAATCATCATGTGACATTGTTTCTTTCCAAGAAAACGATGATATGCAATCACCAAGTCAAGATGGTTTATTTTACCTTTTAACAACATATAAGAGTGTGACTCTATACTCAGTTTAGTCATTGTTTAATAAGTACAAAGTTAGACTAATACAGAGGTCGCTAAACTAGATTTCTTGGTATTTAAAGATCCAAGAACAACACAAAAGTAATGCACCAATCCAGCCACCCAGCAAACCATACATTAAGGGTAAGCCCAGCCCAGTTTGAGCAAGCAGAGTGAGACTACTTTTAGCCGCGAGTGTATCCGAGGGAGTCGCGAGTAAATTTAAAGCACGGAACAGATCAGTGGGGTTCAACAAAATCAGTAGATTGAATACAGTACGATTAAACATCTCACTCATTCCAACCACAGCACTGAGTAAAATCAGATCATAAACCAGCACAAGCACAAACCATAAAATGAGTAATATCCCCAGTGCCTTAGCTTTTTCTCGCACACACAAGCTAACCCAATAACCCAAGAGCACGAACACTAATGACAGTAAAATACTGCTCATAATCAAATGGGTAAACCCGATCGCTATGGATAACTGGGCCTGAGTATCGCCCAGTGATATCAGTATTAATCCTGTTAAACCAAAGCCCAAAATGCAGGCAATGGTCATCACGCAGGCATGGCCTAAAAACTTGCCGCACACCAGATGCCAACGTGCTAGTGGATAGGTCAGCAGTAACAGCAGAGTGCCGGATTCTTTTTCACCAACAAAGCTGTCATAACTCAATAAAATCGCACCTAAAGGGAGCATAAATACCGATAAAGTGACTAACCCAGAAAGGATCTGGGCAGGCTCAAATACCACTAAGTTGCCGGACACAGCGCTGCCCATAAAACTCACACACAGAGATAGCAGCAACAAGATTCCCGCCATCATCCATAACCAACGATTACGCAAATTATCCTTAAACTCTTTGGCGGCTATGGTACTCACTATGCTCATGGCACTTAAACGATGGTGCAAAACCTCGGAACGGTTCATAGGACTGATTCCAAATTAATCGCCTGATTTATATCTGTTATGTTAATAGTCTTTGTGGGCATTGTTGGCGACTGAAGAGGGCAAAGACTTTCCATGTAATGATGAAACACACTCTGCAAACTAGGAGGTTCAATAGAAAAATCCCCAGCGAGCACTTTTTGTAATAAGTGATTTAACACGGCTGACTTTTGCTCCTGTGGCACGGCTAGTGTGAGTCCCTGCCCCGCATTTGCCTTAACACATGCCGCTAAAATGGGATCCGCTAGCAATGCTTGCCTTTGAGTATTAGATAGAAAATGCAACAAGATATGATTTGGCAACTGAGTCGCCGCCCTCAGGGAGGTTAAGCTGCCCGAAGCCAACATTCGCCCTCGACCTAAGATCAAAGCGCGATCCATCTGATCTTGCACTAATCCCAACTCATGGGTACTGATAATAATGGCGCAGCCCTGCGCCCTGAGCTGAGCGATTTTTTGATACAGGAAAGCCGATGCCAAGGGATCTAAGCCAACTGTCGGTTCATCGAGTAACAGTACCTTAGGCTCAGCCAATATCGCCTGCGCGAGCCCAAGACGTTGCCGCATCCCCTTAGAAAAAGTACTCAAACGCTTATCTTTAGCGGCCTCTAAACCAAATTCAGCAAGTAATTCATGCACTTTAGGCAAGGCAACGCCCTTAAGCTTAGCGAAATATCGCAGCAGCTCATTGGCGGTCATATTGTCATAAAAACTCACATTTTCAGGCAAATAGCCTAAGGACAAACTCTGTCTGGCATTCATACTTCCGACACTATGACCTTGAACTTGGAGCAAGCCACTTGTGGGGGTAAGTAATCCCAAAATAAGCTTGAGTAACGTAGATTTACCCGCACCATTATGCCCAAGGAGTGCGATCACTTGACCCGCTAGCACCTCAAAACTCACATCATCCAGTGCCTTAAACTTGCCATAGCATTTACTGATATTTGTCGCTTTAACAACCACATCTGCACTCGTTACAGGCTTATTCGCTGAGCAGGTCATAGTTTGATGATTCATCGCGAACCTCCATCAATCAGTACGTGCGCGCCACTTTGCATTAGGGGAAAACTATCACTTATACCGCTCGTCACTTGGGGCTTAAATTGGCGTTCCACCCAGCGCAGTAACAACACAACGGGGCTTTCCATCAACAGTTTGGCTTCAGGATAAAGCCAAAACAGTTTATCTAAACTGTCATTCGGCCTATGGACAATATCCCCTAATCCATCGCCATTCAGATCCCAGCCTTGATATTCCGACCAGTAATTCCCCTGCCCCTGATAACTCCATTCAAGTTGGCTTTCACCGACATATTTAACTTGGGTTTGATTGGCCATAATACGATTATGCCAAAGGCGATTTTCCTCTCCGCCCATGGCCATACTGATCCCAGTATCGCTGTGGCTAAACTCGTTATCTTGAATACGGTTATGTTGAGCGGCGTAAATAAAAATACCTTTCCCTTCATTGCCAAGCTCCACAGTGCCCTTAGGGTTATGGATTTGACTCGCAACATTGGCTTGCACATGGGATGCCTCCGTAATGTTGAGCAAAATGCCAAAGTCCCGCGCCTGAGTCACACGGTTGTGATGCAGGTAAATATGGGTTGAATTCATTAGGGCATAACCGCCATCGACGGCAATCGCTTGGTTTTGCCACGCTTCGTCGGCTTGGGTATACATGTAGTGAATACCATATTGCAGCTTAGTGAATTGATTTTCATAAATGCGGCTGTGGGTAACGGACTCTAAATACACACCATCACGGACAAAAATCAGCTGATTTCGGTCAATTTGTGGCGAATTAACATGCTTGAGATAAATGCCATCACCCCGATCAAGCACATGAATGGCACCGTTACCACTAATGCTATTGTCCGTGATGGTGGGTGAGTTTAGCTGTTCGCCATAAATACCAAAACCATCACCCACCAAGCGGTTTCCCTTAATCTGCACATGATCCGCCCCTTTTTTGAGTAAAATGGCGGCATCACGGTAATACAGATCCCGTCCCCAGTGGCGGATATTTAGCCCTTCAATACTTACCTGAGGTGCCTCAATGACCAATGCACTGCCTTGGCGCAGTGCATCTAATGTCGCGCCAATTTCCCCCTTTAGCGAAATGGATTGCGTCACCTTAAAGGAGCCTTCATACATCCCAGTGGCTAGCACTAAGGTGTCACCTGATTGAGCTTTGTTAAGGGCAAGGGTGAGTGAATCTGTATCGGTTACCCGAATGAGTGCTGCCCAAGTACCGAAAGAGGTAAAGCACAGCAGCCAAATAAGGACGAGACGCAGCTTCATCATCACAACCTTATTTATCACCCGCGAGCAGTTCTAAGGTGATGTCATCAAATCTCAGTACTCGGCCACCGTATTCCTTAGCAAAGGCTTCGGCGGCAGCTTTAGTGCTAAAAGGGGCAACGGCAGGTCCCATCACGGCTTTCTTGGTCGTACCGTAAACATAGAAGGCATTTTGAGCATCAATAAAGGCGCCATCGTCTGGCTGATCCCAATCGGTCGTGCCCGCGTCATGCACCATCATGTAATCAATTTGTCTTTTATTTTCAGGCTGTAATGCAAAGTTAAACATATCGCGGCTAGAACAAAACTTAGGTACCGTTTTCTCAGCCTTGAGGTGCACTTGCCCTTTAGGTCCGGGATATTTAGTGATCACCATGCCGCATAAATGACAACGGTCATGCTCGTGGATCATCTCTGCTTTATGAACATGGTCTGTGGCCTCGCTTTTATTACAGCCAAATAGCAAGGGCACTAACAGCAACAATACATAGTATTTCTTCATCCTATTTATCCTTTTATTAAAATATCAACGCCTCGCCAGATTCCTTGCAGGGACAGATCTTTACGGCGAGGGTTGATAGAAACGGGTTTCATCTTTCATTCATTTTGCTTTGTGCTTTTGCAATCGCATTATCGATTGCTTCACGGTTGATACTGTCCCCATTGTGTTTGAGCAGGAGCTGCCAATGGTCAATGGCCTCTTGGTTACGAGCATGCAAGTAAGCGTCTGCCGCGAGTAACATATGGGTTTGAGGCTCAAAGGGAGAGAGTGCTAATGCTTTGGCAATCACCTCTTGGGTTTCAGGTGTCATTTGCCGAAGCTCACGGTAATAAAGCGCGTTAGCTTTTGCCCCTAACACTTCGGCATCTTCTCCCCCTATTTCGAGTAATTTATCTAAGGTCAGCACCGCATCTGAGTACAAACCTCCCGCATTGTAAGCCTGAGCTAATGACATAAGTGCCAAGGTATTTTGCGGCTCACTCTGAGCCCAACGACTGGCTTTGGTGATCTCGGCCGCCATTAAATAATCAATATTTTCATCAAGCCGACCTTGATCCCAATCCCTAAAACGGCCTGTTTGACTGTAGATAGCAAGGGTCAGCAGCACTAGGACGATTCCCATCGCAAAGGGCACTTTGCTCGACATGTTTGGCAACTGTGCGATTCCCATTACTAGGTTTAGACGCATGTGCTGCCAATAAATGTAAGCAACAAACAACAGTAAACTGATGCCAATGCCTAGTCCTAAGCTCACCATTCCAGTCTCCATTTCACTCTCCAAACAACTCGTTTTAGGAGCTTGATTAACCGTGTGCAGGCATCATCTTTTTATTTTTCATCTCTTTAATTTCGCTGGGTTTCTCAATATTTTTCAGTTCAATTTCAAAGATAAGTGCTGACTCAGGAGGAATAATACCTACAGCTTCAGTGCCATAGGCAAGGCTTGCTGGTACCACAAAACGGTATTTAGACCCCACAGGCATCAACTTTAATCCCTCTTCCCAAGCGGGGATCACCGACATTAATGCAAACCGAGTGGGCTCTTTACGTCCAACCGTATTTTCAAACTCAGTCCCATCGATAAGAGTGCCAACATATTCCACTGTGACCACATCTTCTGGATTGGGTTTATGACCTTTACCTTGGGTTAAGACTTCGTATTGAAGACCAGAGGCGGTAACTTTAACGCCAGACTTTTTTTGATTTTCAGCAAGATATGCCGCACTTGCCTTTTTAGTTTCTGCCATTTGTTTTTCAGCAACGACAGTTCTTGCGGCATTGAGTTGTTCTGCTCTTTGGTTCAGGTAGGTCAGCACTTCTTCGTCGGTTAATTGCTGTTTATCTTTAAGCGCATCCACAAAACCTTGCACGACTAAGTCGACATTCACCTCTGAACCCAATTCAACTTGGTTGTAGACTTGACCAGAAATGTAATTACCAATGGAAGCGCCAATGCTGTAAGAGGTTTTATCTGCATCGGTTTTCAAACTTGTGCCAGCAAAACTGGCTACTGAAACAAATAATGCGGCGCAGGTCGCCACTGTGATGCTTTTGGGGATAAAAGAAGTTGGCATACGTGTTTTCATTTTATGTTCTCTACAATGTTAACCCTGTGGGTTTCGCCTTTTGGCCCTGCAAACCAAACCGATAAAACATCGGTCCTGTGTGTTACTAAGGTTTTTCTGTTACTCGACCTGACATACGCCAGCCATAAATACCATCGGCCATATGACGCACACCTGTGTAACCTAGCTTCATGGTTTCTCTCGCCGCCATATTGCTGCTAGTGCAAAGGCGGTTAGCGCAGTAAAACACCATGACTGCATCTTTATTCTTTGGAAGTAACTCTCTCCAATTCTGAACATTGAAAAAAACTGCTCCGGGGATAAAACCTTCTGCCCATATCTCCAGTGTATTTACGTCGAAAAAATAAACGCCTTGCTTGCCGACTAAGGTTTCCGCTTCCATCATCGAAATAGGATTTAATTGGATTTCGTTATAGGGCACTTCAGACATTTCTGAGCCACCACCGGCGATGACTGGCATCGCAGTCACGCCTAAGGCCAACACCATCAATATTCGGCTTACACTTTGACGAAGCATGTTATGCATAATTAGGCTCTCATATTCCCCGACACCCAAAGGTGTCGGGGATAACTAGGACTCAAGTTAAACTATATTTTCTTCGCACTCAGCGCATTACCATCAATAATGGCTTGGGCTTGGGTCACATAGGTCAAGGCGGCATCTAAGCGTTTTTGTGAGTAACGCGCACCATGAACACCCCATGAACCATCGGCTTTAATCAGCTTGAGGACATCTTGAGCTTTATCGGTCAACAACAGCACTTGTGTCTTATCTTCTACCGATAACTTCGCCATATTGGGCGACTTATCGATGCTAATAAGGGCTTTTTCTACTTTGGCATAGGTTTCTTTCACTGGTTTTTGCCACTTCTGAACTTTGCCGTAGATTTGCTGTTGATCTTTAAAGTGCAGACCCTCACCCAACTTAGATTGGAATTGGCTATGGCAACCTTTGTTATCCACTACATCGTGATCAGAAGCGGAAGTACGAGCACAGGTCCACATGAGATCGAGGTAGTTATGGCCATTTTCGTCCTTCGCCACAGTCCAGCCCTTAGTGGATGAGTCGCGAGACTTACCTTCAGGTGGGTTAAGTGTCTTACGCAATGGATCGACATCGATTTTCCACATGTGCGACTTACGAACGTTGTCGAAACCGGCCATATCAGGGAACTGGATCGCGGTGAAGTTTTCACAACTACCCATGTTTGGCATATGACAGCTTTGACAAGTTTGTTTACTGTGGGTTTTGGTATTACTCGCAATTTCAGCCTGTGCCGTATGGCAATCGGTACATTCTTTGATGAGTTTTGGTTTAGTAATACCGGATTTCCAATCACCATCAGTCACTTCGTGTGGATCATGACAGGTAGAACAACGCATACCCTTATCGTAGTGAGACGAGGCAAACATTTGCGAACCTTCTGTACCACAAGATGGGCACGAAGATTTCATCTTCACGTTAAAGGCATATTCCAGTTTTTCTTTACCCTGTGGGGTTTGCGCAAGTTCTTCTACGAAGTTAAAACGCTGGTGACAACGCTCACAGTTAGAAGGCATACCACCACCGATACCGCCGTCTAAATGACCACCTGCGCCATGACACTCTTCACAGGTAATACCGAGTGACACTGTATGTTTTTGGAGCTCTTTAGGATTACCAAGGGCTGCAAAAAACTCATCTTTAGTTTTAAAATCAAACTTAAAGGTGTGGCACATTTCGCAATAGGAACTCGCAGGTTGGAATAAGAATTCCTTCTCGTATTTAGCACCATAGGAGCTCATACCCCATTGGTGTGAACCACTCGCGCCAAAATCTTCCATTTTAGTTGGAAATTCAGGAATAACTTTCTGAATTTTCTTCGCCATTTCAGGGGTTAACCATTCAGCCCAACCACGGGAGAATTGGTTACCACCGGCGACCATAGTGCCAGTACCATCTTTGAGTAAACCGTCTTTCACATGGAAGGTACCGCGTACTAAGTAGCTATCGATAAAGCCGTATTTGGTTCTTGGTGTTCCCACCGTCGCATAAATTGCATCAGGGGTAATGCCGTCTGGCAGGATAGAAGTATCCTTAGTGCCATACATGGTTTTATTTAAATCGTTATCGACTTCGGGATGACTCCCCGGAAAACGTAAGGTTTTTGAATGGCGTGAACGTTTCCACTTTTCATATTGTGGGCCGTGGCACTCACCACATTTTTCAGGACCAACAAACTTATTTGGGAAATCCAAAATCGACTTGGCACCGAGGCGATATTGCAATGCCATAGGGCGATTGCCCTCTTGATGTTGGCTATATTTTTGGCTATCACCACCGTGTAAGTATTCTTCACCACGGTCACTGACCTTATAGGTTCCTTTTAAACGACCTTGCTCGGCATATTTAAATACCGGATGATTTTCAAAAAGAAAATCAAACAACTCTTTTTCCTGAACAATATAATCCTGCAGTGTTCTTACACCACGGGATTCTAGTGTTAGATCGGGATTAGCCATAATTCCCTGAGCTTCCGCACTCTGTTGTTTATTACCATAGCCAGGCTTTACCTCGCCCGGTTTAGCATCGGATGCTATTCCGGCCACACTGACGATAGTACCTAAACAAAACAGCACGCTGAGTGCTATTTTGGATTTCCATCGTTTCATCATTCACTCCTAATTATCATTAGTTTTTTATTTTCTACTGAACCTAACTGCTCACTGAACGACATAAACAATTGACCAGTTACAGCATGGTGGAGGCAAAAAACCATTAAAAATCAGAGCTAGAGCACACTAAATTCCCGCTGATAAATCAAGATGAATAAAATCAATTAAAACAAATTAAATACAATAACTTACAAAATTAATGTCATTTATTTTTTAGAAGTTAAAAAGCACATTTCAGTTATAAAAAAAACTAAAAATGCGTTTTACTTTTCAAAAAACATCAAGCGTAAAAAGGAATGATTTAATAACGGATAAGATCACATTATTAAATACAAAACTCGACTAATCTTAAAATCAACAGTGATTAAACCTTGTGATTAAACTGACTTTTTCCAATAAGGTCTTATATGTAAATTTAAAATCACAAGAAAACAACTCAAGTTTATGAGCGAATTGAATAAAAATCAGCATGCGAAAATAACACTGGTAAAATAGCCAACTGTAAACACTATATTACCGCGACCACATTATTCTAAGGCATAATAAATGACAACTATGCTTCCAGAAATTGGACATATATTACTGATCATCAGTAGCGTATTGGCATTATTTTCTGCAGCACTGACCTTAATCGGTGTTAAGCAGAATAATGCCTATCTGGTGGGATTAAGCCCGATACTCTTTAGAGCCATATTTACCTCAGTATTTGTTTCACTTCTTTGCTTAATTTATTGCTTTATGACTGATGATTTTTCTGTTGCTTATGTCGCAAACCACTCGAATAGCCAATTAGCCTTGGGTTATAAAGTGGCCGCAGTTTGGGGCAGCCACGAAGGGTCAATGCTGTTTTGGATATTTGCGATTGCCCTTTGGGGGGCGATCATCAGTTATCGCATAAAGATGGCGGATTGCACTCAGGATAAGGCCAGCGATAAGTACCAAGACGCCCTGTATTTTGCGAGGCTGTTGGCCATTTTAGCATTAGTGATCCTTGGTTTTAACTTATTTTTACTCTTTACCTCTAATCCCTTTGCCCGCTTATTACCTAACATTCCGATTGAAGGGCGAGATCTTAACCCCATTTTGCAAGACATAGGACTCATACTGCACCCCCCCATGCTCTTTCTTGGCTATGTAGGCCTTACGGTTTGCTTTGCCGCAGCGTTAGCATCACTGCTCGGTGGTGGTTTTAATACTCGCCAAATTAGCTATTTACGACCTTGGGTATTATTAGCGTGGGTGTTTCTAACGGGCGGCAATGCCTTTGGATCTTGGTGGGCCTATAACGAACTGGGTTGGGGTGGTTGGTGGTTTTGGGATCCGGTAGAAAACGCCTCCTTTATTCCTTGGCTTGTGGCAACAGCATTAGTGCATTCCCTCATTCTCACTCAACGTACTCATGGCTTTAAACTGACGACTTTACTGCTGTGCTTATTGGCATTTTCACTCAGTTTACTCGGCAGCTTTTTGGTGCGCTCCGGCATAGTGCAATCGGTACATGCCTTTGCCGCCGATCCTACCCGTGGCATGTCAATCCTCTGCTTATTAGTGATTTTTGTTGGGGCTGCGTTACTGATTTTTGCGCTCAAAGCTCACCATTTAAAACAGGATGTGACTTTCGCGCTTTTTAGCAAGGAAACGCTGTTACTGCTCGGGATCGTTATCTTAGTCGTTGCCGCGTTTTCCGTGTTACTCGGCACATTTTACCCTTTGATCTATGAGCTACTGGATTTAGGCACACTTTCAGTGGGGGCCCCATATTTCAACGCTATATTTGTCCCCCTCACTTTCTTGCTTGTCCTGTTAATGGGCATTGCGCCCTTAGTGCAATGGCAAATAGCGCAATGGCAAAATGCCTCAAAGACTCGTATTACTTCCCTGCTCATTCCTAGCCTAGTGATATTAGCCGTCGCAGGCTGGGTAAGCTTACAAGCCGCCTCGGGCAGTAGCTTATTTTTACTCCTTGGCACTGCCGCGGCACTTTGGTTGCTGGTGTGTTTATTGCTCACGATATTGGTAGCCTCGGGATTGGGTAGACGAGTATATGCCCGTCAATTAACCCAAACCCGCAGTGAGCACGGCTTAAATCCTCCCGTTAAGTCATCAAAACAAGGGTTTGTCGCCATGCTATTCGCCCACTTTGGGGTGGCTATCACTATTATTGGTGCAACATCCGTCTCCTTTTTTGAGCAGGAAGCCCTGCTACGAATGGGGCCTGGTCAAGGTAAGCCTTTGGCGAGTTATATCTTAGTGTATGAAAGCACTGAGAATGTTGAAACGAGTAGCTTTACCGCCATTCAGGCCAATATCAGTATCCGCGATGGTGCGAATGATGAACGGGTTTTAGGCTATATCACACCACAACGGCAAACCTTTAAAAGCAATGGGATGGAAATGTCCCACGCGGGTATCGATCATGGATTCTGGCGGGATATTTATGTGTCTATGGGGCTGCAATTAAGTGACAGCGAATACCTTATCCGCATCAGCTATAAACCCCTTGCGAGTTGGATCTGGCTTGGTGCGCTATTAATGATGCTAGGTGGGGCGATTGCCGCTTGGCCTACTCGCCATTTTAGCTACCAAGCTGATTTAACAACCTTAGGTAACCTATCCCATCACAAACCACAGGAGACACTTGCCTAATGAATCCAATATTGCGCTTTTTAGTCTTACTGCTCCCTATCACCTTATGTGGAATAGGGATCCCATGCTTATCCGTTGCGCAAGCTCAGCCCATATCAAGCCTTTCCTACCAGCAACAGGCAATAGATATCAGTAAAGTGCTGCGTTGCCCTATGGCGACGAATCAAAGCCTATTTGAATCACAGGCGCCAATCGCCCACGAGCTCAAAGCACAAATATTCTCGATGCTGGAACAGGGGCAAAACCAAGATGAGATTATCGATTTTATGGTGCAACGCTATGGTCAAAAAATCCGTTATCAACCTGAATTTAAAGCCTCCACCTTCGCACTTTGGTTTGGGCCACTGCTGTTATTAGTGCTTGGTGTTGGGTTGTGTCTCGCATTGGTAACCCGTAGAAAAACACAAACGACTATTTAAAAGTAAAGGATAACCAGATGAAATTACACTATTTTCCCTTTGTTCTACTCGTGTGTTTGGGTCTGTTTTCTAATAGCAGCTCAGCCCACTCACTAGACAATAAACTCTACAGTACGGGAGAGCCCCTCCCTAAGCCCCTTGTGATGACTGGTTTTATAGAAATGCAGCACGCACGCGGCGTACCAGAAGTTCCCTTTATTGATGAATCAGGACAAACCCAAACCCTAAAACAGCACCAAGGAAAATTGGTTTTAGTTAATCTTTGGGCAACCTGGTGCGCCCCCTGTTTAAGGGAAATTCCAGAACTCCAAAAGCTTAAGCAGCAGTATCAAGGGAAGAATATCGCCATCATTCCAATCTCTATCGATGAAGAATCTAAAGATGTACGCCCTTTTCTTAACCAACATGGCTTTAGCGGCTATGCCACTTGGCTTGACCCGGAGCAAAACATAGAACAAATCATTCCCGCGAATGTCGTACCCGCCAGTTATATTTTTGATGCTAAAGGTAATCTTATCGGTTTTGTGCGGGGATATCTCGATTGGGCTGACAAAGACGTTGGCCCTTATCTTGATCAACTGATTGCAAAATACGGCCAATAATCACCAAGTAACACAGGCTCACAATATATTTCTCCATTCGGTCATCCGCCAAAATTTACCGAAACCCGCTGCCGCCTATTTGGCTGCGGGTATTTTTATCTCTGCCCCATCTTTGTATTCTGCGACGCATTTCTTTAAAATTGCCGCCAAACTCTTTATTTCAAGGCAAATCAGATGAAACTCACCCGCTTAACTCAACCTATTTATGACCACTTATATCGTGATATCAGTGAGTTTCGTAGCACCTTCGACTTGCCCGTTAATGATATTGATTCTTTAGATGATAAGGCCGATACCTTACATACTTCATTGATTATTGAAGAGTTAACTGAACTAGCCGAAGCAGATAGCCGTATAGAGCAAGCCGATGCCATAGTCGATTCTGTATACGTGTTAATGGGCCGTTTAGTGCATTTAGGCGCACAAGCCATGACCGACAGACTCGAAATCAGTTACCTGATTGACTTGTTGCTATGCGTGGCTAAAAACCGTGAAATCGACTTTATCGCCTGCTGGGATGAAGTGCATTCGAGCAATATGAGTAAAGTGTGCCGTAACGAGCAAGAACTAGCCGAGACCATTGCCTTCTATGCCAAGCAAGGTGTTGAAATTGTCGGTAGTCAGCAAGGTGATTTCATCATAGCCAAATGCGCTAAAGATGTGGAAATGGCAGGTAAAGTGGTTCGCCAAGGTAAGGTACTAAAATCGGTTTACTACCGCCCAGCGGATCTGACAACACTGGTTAAAGTCTAACCACGGCAGGCCTAGGATGGCACTTAACTAAGTGCGTCCTAGGATGTGTTGAACAAGGCTAAAACGGCAGAACTCAGTCCGATGTATCACTCTTACGATATTCTAAAATATCCCCAGGCTGGCACGACAGGTACTCACAAATACTCGCCAGTGTTTCAAAACGCACGCCTTTCACCTTGCCACGTTTTAGCAGGGATAAATTAGCTTCGGTAATGCCAACCGCTTTGGCAAGCTCCTTAGAACTCACCTTCCGTATCGCCATCATGACGTCTAAATTAACGATAATGTCCAAAATTACACAAACTCTTTGTTTTCTGCCTCAAAATCTCGGGCAGCTTTAAGCAAATAAACAATCAGCAACATCAATAAAATCGTGGTGATATTGCCAAAATCGAGCGCCAAATCGATACGGGTATCCTCAAAAAGCGACTTGTGATAGTAACCTACGCCTAAGGTTTGCAGTATCTCTATCACTAAGGCGGCAACCTTAAGCCAAACCAACCACAGATAACAATGCATACTTTCGTCGCTAAAAAACAAGCCGTCTTGATAGTAGGCTAATAATTTTTGCAGCCAATAAACACCCAGTAAAAACGTGATAAACAATGGACTTAACATTAACAGCAACAGGGTTTGACTCGCATCAGGCGATACCCATAGCGCTTGTAACAATCCATTATTCGATCCAAAACGTATCTCATCATGGACTAAGTAGCTATAACCCAGATACACCACCACAATCGTAGCGGCCAACAAAATCACCCACCGGAAAAATGCACTGATTTTTATTAACTTTTCTATGTTTTTATTCATCACTCAATCCTAAATTTAATCCAATCCCAGTGCTCTTTAACCTTGGCGAGTATACTCGTTCGGTAAAATATATTGCAAAAAAATATAATTTTATTGTTTTACGATAATTAATTTTCGTATTAACATGATGTCACTTCTAACAACTCAAGGTTACAACAATGCGATTATCCTCCTTCACAAGCCAGTTATGCAGTGCTGCTATTGCCGCTATGCTACTCGCAAGCTGTTCAACCTCAACCACTGAGCAAAAAGCCAACACGAATAGGCTTAACAGCCAGCAAGCCCAAGTGCCACTCATTCCCATCGAAGATTTTTTCAATGAGCAAAATATTCACCATTTAAAAATGTCCGCCGACGGTAAATGGTTAGCCTTCACAAAGGAATACCAAGGTGCGAGCAATATTTATGTAATGGCGGATAAAAGCGATCTTGCAAGTGCGACACTCTTAACGCAGTCCATTGAACCCATTAAAGAATTTGAATGGTCATCAAACAGTAACGAACTCTTTTTTATGAAAGATAAAGGGGGAAATGAAAACACCCAAATTTTTAAACTCAGCTTTGAAACTCCCCAAGGCAAAATAGAGCCAAAAGAGCAGCAACTGACGCACAATGACAAGGTGAAATACAGCGTCATGGAACAGCCCAAGGATAACCCTGAGCAGCTGGTTGTGATGGCGAACCACGATGAATCGAGTCGGATGGATATCTATTGGCTCAACACCCATGATGGCAAGCTAACGCCTATTTTTGAAAACAACTTAAACTTGGTGCAAATGAAGTTTAACAAACAAGGGCATCCCGTTATTGGCAGTAGCACTAATCTAGATAACAGCTATAGCCTCTACACACTCATTGATGGCACTTGGCGTAAAATAATCCACACAGCTAAGGGTGAAAGCATTGATATCTTAAAAGTAAACGATGCGAAAAAACTCGCCTATATCAGTGCCAACATCGGTGAGCGGGATAAACAACAACTGCTCAAAGTTGATCTTATGACGGGAAAATATGAAACCTTACATAAAGATCCTAAGGATAAAGCGGATGTTTATCAGGTATTGTTTAACGATGCTGGTGAACCTTTAGCCATTTCCTATTACGGCGGTCGCTTAAGAACCTATCCACTTGATACTGAGTTTGCTAAGCACTGGGATGTGATCAATAGGCATTTTAATCAAGATGTTGAAATAACCATTACCGAACGTAACGAGAAAAATAATCTCTGGCAGATCAACGTCGCGAGCGATAGGGCATCGAGCTTAGATTACCAATACAATGCCATTAATGGTGATATCCACTTACTCGCGGATATTCCTCCAAGCATACAACCAGAACTGTTATCACCCAGACAATCCCTAGTCTATACCGCAAGGGATGGTGTAAAAATTCAGGCTTATTTGACATTACCAAAGGGAAACCAGCACAATTTACCCACCATCATTCTGCCCCATGGCGGCCCTTGGGCTCGGGACTACTGGGCGCTAGACTCTGGTTACTTCCATGCGATTGCTCAGTTCTATGCCAACCGTGGTTATGCCGTATTACAGCCAAACTTTCGCGCATCGACAGGATTTGGCAAACACTTCCTCAACTTAGGCAATAACAATTGGGGCACTGGCAGTATGCAAGATGACCTGACTGATGGTGCAAATTACTTGGTCGAACAAGGGATTGCGGATAAAAATCGCTTGGGGATCTTTGGCGCATCTTACGGTGGTTATGCGGCTTTATCCGGCGCGACTTTTACCCCAGATCTTTACCAAGCAGTGATCGCCTATGTGGGGCCGTCAAGCTTAGTCACGCTAATGGCGTCGTTCCCCGATTACTGGCGCCCCTATTTAGGTCAATGGTTTGAATCAGTGGGAGACCCGTTAATTCCTGAACAAAAACAAGATATGGAGAACCGCTCCCCAATTAATTTTGTCGATAACATAAAAGCACCGCTGATGCTTATCCAAGGAGCGAATGATCCGCGAGTGACTCAAGTTGAATCAGATAATATTGCGAAAAAGATGTACCAAAAATCGTTACCCCTTGAATACTTACTCGCCAAAGATGAAGGTCATGGATTTATCAAACGTGCGAACAAGCTCGCCTCGATAATTGCGACTGAACATTTCTTTGGTAAGTACTTAGGCGGAAAAGTGGATAATAATGTCAATCCAGCTTTGCTTGAACATCTTAATAGCTTAAATGTTGATATAGAAAAACTGTAACCTTAATAAAGCGTTAGAAGTGCTACACCAATTTTGCCAAGGAAGGCGAAATATCTTAACAGGTTAACTGTGGGCCAATAGACTAATCTATCAAGTATGACTACACCCCAAGAGATAAAAATGAATCCAGCAAAAGTCGTGCGTGCCGAGGTTAAGCAATTGACTGATTTACCCAATATTGGCAAAGCCTGTGCGGCGGATTTACGTTTGCTTGGCATAGATAAGCCTGAGCAGCTGTTAGATAGAAACCCCTACGAGCTGTATCAAACGCTGTGTGACAAAACGGGCCAGAGACACGACCCCTGTATGCTCGATGTGTTTATCTCCATCACCCGTTTTATGGCAGGTGAAGATCCTAAACCTTGGTGGTTTTACACCGATGAGCGCAAAAATACCTTAGAGAAATGAAGCTTTAGCGACTATTTATCCTCCTGTTTATCCATTATCGTTTCGGGCTCTTCCCTTAACCACTCACGCCAAATGGCCACCAGCAGGGCCATCAATACTGGACCAACAAATAAACCGACAAAACCCATGGTTTTTACGCCGCCGATCAAACCGAAAAAAGTCGGTAAGAAAGGCAATTTAATCGGCCCACCGACAAGATTGGGCCGCAGGGTTTTATCAACAATAAACAACTCTATGCTGCCCCAAAGAAACAAGCCGACCCCCGCCGTCATATCGCCAGTGCCGACAAGGTAGAGTGAAATCAAGGTAAACATGGTTGGCGCGCCGCCGGGAACCAAGGCCATAAAGGCGGTTAACACCCCAAAAGCCACGGCCGAAGGTACTCCCGCAATCCAATAGGCAATCCCCAGCACTATGCCCTCACCAATTGCGATAAGCGTCATACCTATCACGGTAGAACTGACTGTTGCAGGCACCACACGGGAAAAACTATGCCAGCGAGCAGGCAACACTCGCTCACCCACGATATCCAACTGTTTAGCCACTTGCGGACCATCTTTATAGAGGAAAAACAAAGTGATCAGCATAAAAAGTAAGGTCAACAACAACCCTAAAGTATTCCAACCCAATTGCAGCACCCAACGGGAAATGCCACTCAAATTCTGGCCACTAATGGCACTGATAATTTGGCCTAATTCATGGGGTTCACCAATAAACTGCTGCCATTGCAGGGTTAACCATTCGCCCATCCAAGGCAAGTCTTTGATCCACAAGGGCACGGGCGAACCATGTTGGTTAGTAAACACCAACCAATCAACCCAAGTCCTAATCTCTTGTAACGCATAGGAAAATACAAACACCAGCGGAATAATCAGCCCGAGCACAATACAACATAGGGCAATGGTTGCCGCCAACGCCGAGCGACCACCACATTTTGCCAATAGTTTTTGATAGAGAGGCCAACTTGAAAAACACACAATCAATGCAGCTAAGGCGGGCACTAAAAAATCGATAAAAAAGAATACGCCAGCACACAAGAGCAAAACCAACAAACTACGACCAATAGCGGCATTACTGAAAATCGGCGTCATAGTGCTAAAACCCCCCACAATAAAATTCAACGATAAAATGGAAAACACTCTGCATTACACCAAACAAGGTTAACGCTTAACCAACTCGTTCTACGAATCAGTTTATTGCGCAGTGCTTCCCATGGGCAATGACTTTAACACCGAATATTGAGCTGTGTATCTATTCAATCTTTGAAGACAAAAAGCCTTTGGATATCTATCAAAGGCCTAACATTTGGAATGAGCTTATTGAGCCGAAAGCTGCTCAACTACTTTCTCTGGCTGGCTAAAATCGGTAATACGCTGAATAACTTTACCATCCTTAACCCACAGTAAAGTAGGAATATTGCGGATTTTAAAATGATTAAATAACACACCTAATTCATCGATACTAAAATCGACTTGAGTTTGATAAAGCTGCTTAAAATCTTCGAGCGCTTTATTGTCTGTCCACAAGTGATTGACCACACCGTGCCACGATTTATTAGGCACTTTTTGCGCGAGATTATTTAAACCTTTTTGAACGGCAATACACTCTTTAGACATTTCTGGGCGGCTATCAGCCAAATACCAATCACACCATGTTGCGGTGAAAAAAAGTAAATGCTCACCTTGTTCCCAAGGTTTCAGTAACTTAGCTGTTTGTTCAGCACTGGGTGCCTCCGTTGTCTGCGCAGTCAACTCTTGGCCATTCGCCAACATATCGATAAATTTATCTAAATTGGCATCAGACTCATGGCTAGTGTAAACCACATCACCAGCACGATTGATTAATACACTATAGGGTGTGCCGACCAAACCTAAAGCCACACCCAGCTCGCCTTCATTATCCAACCACACGGGCATAGTGAGCCCGAAACGTGCGATAACATCAGCAATCTTAGGCTGCTCTTCATTAATATTGATGTTCACCGCGATGATATTAATCTTGTCCTGATATTTCTTCTGCAGGACTTCAAAATGCGGCATTTGTTCCATACAAGGTTGGCACCAGGTCGCCCAAAACTTTAGGTATATCGGCTTGTCACCCGCAACACTGGCTAAAGTCACTTGCTGCTGATCTGGATAGGTTTTAAGTGCGATATCTTGATAGGCTTTATTGCCCGCAAACGTAGCAAAACTCATAACGGCAAAGCACATAACAATGATTTTACGTAACAACATATTGTTTTCCTTAAATTTATAGATCACTCGCACCCACAGCTATAGGGCCAGTGATTTGCAGCCATTTGTACAGAAAAACATAATTTAAAAGAAGCGGCAGTCTAACGACAAACCAACCTTTAAACGACGAGTATAAACTAACAAGCCGCTAATTTAGCCATATTAAATGTAAGCCTTGGTGAGCATAACAATGAGTATTAATAACCTATCCAACAATATCTTAGACCATCAAACCTAACGCCAATTGCCTCGTCAGCTCTGCGGCGGGAATAGCCTGACAACCTGTTGCATTTTGGCCGCACCAAAGTGGGCTAAAATCACCAAATCCTTGTTGTTCAGCGGCGCTTCGCAATACTGCGACGGCGCTTGAGGCGAGCGGAAAATCCGGTGCGGTATTATTGATGGGGCCAAGCTCTGCCATAAAACGATTCATAATTCCACGGGCGGGTCGACCAGTGAATAAGTTAGTCAGAGCCGTATGCTGCGCGGCCTCACTTTGCAGGGCGGCACGGTGAATATCACTGGTGGTACATTCGGGACAGAGTAAGTATGCAGTCCCCACTTGCACCGCCGAAGCGCCCATCGCCATAGCAGAGCGCACTGTCTTTGCATCGACTATGCCACCCGCTGCAATAACAGGAATATCAACGGCGGCAATGATTTGCGGCAATAGACTAAAAGTGCCTAACTGCTTGGTTAAATCATCGGATAAAAAATGCCCCCTGTGACCTCCGGCCTCTAAACCCTGCGCAATAATGGCATCCGCACCACGCGCTTCAAGCCATAGGGCTTCTTCTACAGTTGTCGCTGTCGAAATGATTTTTGAACCCCAAGACTTTATCTCCAGCAACAAATCTTCATTCGGTAAGCCAAAATGAAAACTCACCACCTCAGGTTTAAATTTAGCTAACACTGCAGCCTGGGTGCTGGTATATGGCGCGCGTTGTGCCCCCACGGTTTGGCTATCAGGATTGACACCCAACTCAGAAAAATAAGGCGCGAGTTGATTAAGCCATGCGGCTTGTTTCGCTGCTTGCGGTTCAGGTTCGTGATAACAAAAGAAGTTTACATTGATGGGCTTAGTCGTCTGGGTGCGAATATGTGTCAAGGCGGTATCTAAGGCTTCGAGGGATAACATGGCGCAGGGCAAAGATCCCAACGCCCCCACTTGCGACACAGCTATCGCTAAGGCACTGCCCTGAACACCCGCCATCGGCGCTTGAATAATTGGTAATTCGATTCCAAATAATCGGGTTAACTGGCACGGCATACATCACCTCCTTTGACTTGTTATCACTTGATGCTCAATCCTGATATGGCCCTGCGGCTAAACGCTGGGAGATCCACCACAGATTGCCCACGGGATCCCGCACTCCACCTTGGCGATCGCCATAGGGCATATTCGCCACTTCCATCACTAACTCACCCGCAGCGGCGAGTGCCTGAGCCACCGTTTTATCGGCATTTTCCACATATAAATAATAGGATGCGGGCATAGGCGTAAAAGCTTCACTCGCCTCACTCAACATAAATAAACAGTCGCCGATTTGCATCTGTGCATTAGCTATTTTGCCATCAGCCCGACGGGAAATATGTAGCGCTTTAGCATCAAAGGCTTGCTGTAAAAAAACCACTAAACTATCGGCATCAGCGATCATCATATACGGACTAACCCGTGCAAATCCTGACGGAATAAACATAACGATTCCTTGTTACCTAAGCATGAAATTGATCCTAAAAAACCACTATAAGCCAATGACTATAGACTAAGCACTATGGCAAAAACCAGCTGTGGCAATTAAGCCTTAAGCGTGAAATGTAAACTTAAGCATTCAGTGAACAAGTCAAAGCGTAAAGCCTGCTAATGTAATACGCCCCTACAATTTCAACCACTCTGCAGCCCATCATAAAAGTGCCATAACACTTCATGGCACTGGTTATTAAGAATAAATCAGCTTTATTTAGCATCGACTTAGCAACTATGGATCATTCATCTATGCTTAATCTATTGTTAACTTAACATGATGATCCTATGCACTTTACTGCATTCTTCGCTTACTCCCTCAGGATTTGCCTCACCTTAATCCTCTATATTTTCGCCTTTGCAGTGCAGGCAACTTGGTATCCCGCCGATGTGATTGCTGATGGCAAAAAAACGGCATACACACCACTTACTCAAGCCAATAAACCATGGCGGATCTGTGCCTTACTTCCCCATGGTAAAGACCAATATTGGTGGGGCGTCGCCTTTGGGTTATCGCAGGAATCCGAACGCCAAGGTGTAACTCTCGGCATTTATGATGCTGGAGGATATGACAATATTGAGCAACAAAAACAACAACTCTATGATTGCCAAGCCCTCAAAGCTCAAGCCTATATTATTGCTGCGAATACGGCTGATGGACTGATTGCGGATATCGAACAACTCTCTGCTGCGGGCATTCCTGTTATTGATTTAGTGAATGGTATCGCGACCGACAAACTCACGAGTCGCTCCTTAGTCAGCTTTGAAGATATGTCTGCGGCAGCGATTGAGTATATTGCATCGCAGCAACGAGACCCTGTCGATAAAGCGCCTGCGAAACTTAAAGTTGCTTGGTTTCCAGGGCCTAAGGACGCTTCTTGGGTTATGGCGGCGGAACAAGGATTTAGGCGGGCGGCAACCAAACAAGAGTTCGACACAATTGAAGGAGGGTTTGGCACTACGGAGTTATTTATTCAAGCTGATTTAGTGCGAAAAGTGCTTACTAAACAAAGTGTAGATTATGTGATCGCCAATGCAGTTGCCGCCACTTTCGCGGCGCGCTATTTAGACGGACGTAGGAATAAAACGGGAAAAATCATCGCATTCTACTCGAATGCACAGACCATAGAATTAGTGCAGAAAAAACAGTTACTCGCGACGGTCAGCGACTCGCCAGTATTGCAGGCTCGAATTGCCATCGATCTCGCAATACGCGCACTCGAAGGTGCGCCTTATCCCCACAGAGTGAGCCCAGTTATCAAGGTCATCTCCCAAGACAACATCCACCAGATTGATTTAGAACAAATATTAGCGCCACAGAATCAGTGGATGATCCATCAGGATCTTCCTCAGCCAAAATGATGTTCACTAAACTAAATAATCGGCGCCCAGCCCAACAAATAATGCGAGTCCTGCCCAATTGTTATTGAGAAACGCTTTAAAACAAGGGGCTCGTTCGCGATCAAAGATCAGCATTTGCTGGTAAGTACTAAAACCGACAAAAGTCAGTAAACCTAGGCCATAGAGTAAACCACGATCGGCGCTCCAACCGGCGGCGATAAAACAAGCCAGCGCAGCAAGCTGAAATAAACCTATGATTTGGCGGTCATATTTACCGAACAAAATTGCAGTAGATTTAATGCCCACCTTTAAATCATCATCCCTATCGACCATGGCATACATGGTATCGTAGGCGACAGTCCAAAACCAATTGGCCGCAAATAACCACCAAGCCTCGATGGGTACTTCACCCGTCTGCGCGGCGTAAGCCATAGGGATAGACCAACTCCACACCACGCCTAGAAACATCTGCGGCATATTGGTGATGCGTTTAGTGAAGGGATAAATGATAGTGAGGATAATACCAACAACGGATAATTTAACCACTAATCCATTGAGTAATAAGACCAAACCAAAAGCAGATAAACCTAAAATGACGAACAGTATCAAGGCTTCTTTAGTGCTGATTTCGCCACTGGCCAGCGGCCGAGATTTAGTGCGTTCCACAAAAGAGTCGAGATCGCGATCGGCATAGTCGTTAATAATGCAGCCACAGGCACGCATGATTACCACGCCAATAATAAAGATGATCAATACCTTAAGATCGGGCATACCACCCGCCGCTAACATCAGCGCCATCAAGCATGGCCACATCAGCAATAGCGTACCTATGGGACGGTCGATTCGAGTAAGACGGGAATACACATCCCACTTCTGCTTTAAATTCATTAACTAGGTACTCCCAATACCCTCAAGTTTCCACTCGGTTTCAGGATTAGCATCATATACCCATGCTTCTCCCGATGCGAATTTACGCCCTGAAAGCGTGTCATAAAAAGCTGACATTCATCGCGTTCAGGGCTGGTATTAAAGCGCCTCTAACCGAGCGTAAGCCACCACTAACCACTTGCTGCCAAAGTCAGTAAAGCTCACTTGTACTCGCCCTTGGGCACCGCTGCCCTCAAAGTTGGTCACTTTACCTTCACCAAATTTAGGGTGATTGACTCGTTGGCCGACGTTAAAGCCTGTATCGTTTGTCGCAGCCGATTTTGGGGCGCTAAAACGATTATTCGCCATCGGCGTTGAAACCTGCGCCTTAAGACGGATTTCATCCACATATTGCGGCGGGATCTCTTTGATAAAACGCGACGGCCGAGCGTAATCTTCGCGGCCATAAATGCGCCGCGATTCCGCATAGGTTATGTAGAGTTTTTCCATGGCACGGGTCATGCCCACATAGCAGAGACGGCGTTCTTCATCGAGTCTATCGCCCTCTTCGAGCGCCATTTTACTCGGGAAGATCCCTTCTTCGACACCCGCCATGAACACCATAGTGAACTCTAGCCCTTTGGCAGAATGCAGCGTCATTAGCTGCACCGCATCGGTAAAGGCATCGGCTTGGCCTTCGCCCGCTTCGAGCGCCGCGTGGGATAGGAAACCGTTAAGTTCGCCCATGTCCTCCAGCTCTTCTGGCAGCTCAAAAGTACGCGCCGCCGTGACGAGTTCTTCTAAGTTTTCGATTCTAGCGTGGGCTTTTTCGCCCTTTTCAGCTTCATACATGGCCTTAAGACCCGACGCTTGGATCACAGTATCGGCCATGCGATACAGCACCATATCTTGGGTGTCTTCACGCATCGTCATGATTAAGTCCATGAAACCACGCACAGAATTTGCTGCGCGACCCGCAAGCACTTTCTCATCGAGTAAACGCACACTCGCCTGCCACAGGGTTAACTCATGCTGGCGCGCCGTGGAGCGCAAAATATCTAAAGTGCGATCGCCAATGCCACGGGGCGGCGTATTCACCACGCGCTCAAACGCCGCATCGTCGTCTTTGTTATTGATCAGCCGCAGGTAACCCATGGCATCTTTAATTTCTTGGCGTTCGAAGAAGCGTAAACCGCCGTAGATACGATAGGCTAAACCTTTGTGTAATAAGGCTTCTTCCAATACCCGCGATTGAGCGTTAGAACGATATAAAATCGCACAATCACTGAGGTTGCCGCCCTTTTCGTGCCAATCATTAATTCGACCGACGATAAAGCGCGCCTCGTCCATTTCATTAAAGGCGCAATAGAGCGAAATCGGATCGCCATCGGCTTCATCCGTCCACAACTCTTTGCCCATACGTTCTGGGTTATTGGCGATTAAGGCGTTGGACGCTTTAAGAATATTGCCCTTAGAGCGATAGTTTTGTTCGAGGCGAATCGTGGTCGCCGTCGGAAAATCTTTTAAGAATCTATGTAGGTTTTCAACCTGAGCACCACGCCAACCGTAAATCGATTGGTCGTCATCACCGACTATCATCACATTGGCAGTTTGACCAGCAAGCACACGGATCCACGCATATTGGATCGCGTTGGTATCTTGGAACTCGTCCACCAAAATATGCTTAAATCTGTCTTGATAATGGGCCAACAAGTGCGGTTTATTGAGCCATAACTCATGGGCACGTAATAGGATTTCGGCAAAATCGACTAAACCCGCGCGGTCACAGGACTCTTGGTAAACCTGATAGATTTTTAACAGATTTTGCTCAAGCGGAAAACCGCCCGCATCGATATGTTTAGGACGTAATCCTTGGTCTTTTTTACCATTGATATAACCCTGAGCTTGGCGTGGAGGATATTGTTTCTCATCCAAATTCAGGCTGTTAAGAATACGTTTGATCAAACGTACTTGATCGTCTGAATCGAGGATTTGGAAGCTTTGCGGTAAACCCGCATCTTGGAAGTGAGTGCGTAACAAGCGATGCGCCAAGCCGTGGAAAGTCCCAATCCACATGCGGCCCATATTGGTGCCAGCGACTTTTTCAACTCGCTCGCGCATCTCAGCCGCAGCTTTATTGGTAAACGTCACCGCAAGAATCGAGTAAGGACTCTGCTGTTCAACCTGCATCAGCCACGCAATGCGGTGGGTCAACACCCGAGTTTTACCACTGCCCGCGCCCGCCAACACTAACATGCTAGATTGCGGTGCCGCGACAGCCTCGCGCTGCTTATCATTCAGGCCGTCTAGTAAAGAAGATACGTCCATTCTCGCCTCCAAAAAATCGAGGAGGCATTATAACAGAAGAAAACCCGCCTGCGCGCTTGATCCACAATACAAGAGCCACTAGACGAATGATATGTTGCCGCATCTTGCTTTGCACTGGTGTTGTAATGACGACATTGATTAAGCACTGTCATTCCCGTAATGCTTGTGGGCGGGAATCCAGCGTTTCGGTAACAGATCTTTGTTTTTAGGGTAGGAATTGAACAAATACAAGGCTGTATTAATTGCTCATAGAGAGGGTGTTCATCATTCTGTTTCAACGATTACGCACTGTCATTCCAGTGACACGCCATTAACTCATCCATGAGGGCTCGACGACGGCATCCATGCCGTCAACGGTCACTTCCATGACAGTGCTTAATCCTATTAACCTTTGCGTATCTCTGCTAGCCAGCAAAGGATGATAAAGCTAAAACGATATCAAGTAATTACCCATCAAACTGTATAAAAAACCGCTACCGCAAAATAGCAGATTCCTATAGCATCATTTATACCAATTGACATGGATGTGGCAGCGACCAAGTCCATAAGCGATTTATGCCCTCGCATAAATACTAAGACGCTACATACAGCATAAATAAGGAGCCACATGGCAGAACTCTTTCATACGAATCAGAGTAAAACGATTCTCGCTAAATTTAAACATAAAATTGATGGTTTGGTTCCTGCCGACGATTTTGAACAACAACGAAACAGCCTAATTCGCCTAGTCATTAGTTCGATGGAAAATAAACCCGAACAATGGGATGATTTTTGCCAAATTAATATTCAATGGATTGGCGATCAATTTATTAATCGATTAGCTGATGAAGAAAAAGAACTATCCAAGGAAAGGCTGGATAATATTTGTTCAATGTGTTTTCGATTTTTGTTCGAGCTGTATCTTTCTATAAAGAACGATTTGGCAATTGAATTTGAAACAGCAAGACGATTTGTCTTTAATAACGTCGATTCATTTGAGAACACCGCTAAAGAACAAATCGAATATGCCATTAGAGATATGCCAATCAACATTTTCAAAGCTATAGCTAATAGTGACGCTATAGATAGCTTGAAAAATTTCAATGCAATTTCTACTAAAGCAGAAAAACAAAAAGACGAGTGGAATTTAGACTTAGCAGCCAGAGAAGCCAGAGTTGACTCACTTAATAAATCCTTATCAAAATATGAAAATGCTTTCAACTTTGTTGGTCTACATCAAGGATTTGATGAACTTTCGGTTGAAAAGAAACAAGAGCGGGATGGATTGCTACTTTGGCTTCGGGTCTTATCAGTTTTAATAGTATCCCCAATAATTGCAGAATTAATCTTTGTTTATTTGCACCTAGATAACATTGCCGCTGTTAAGGATGGGATTTTGGCTTCAATTTTTCCGACGGTATCCTTGGTAGCAATTTCCATTTACTACTTTCGAGTTCTTTTGTTTAATTACAAGTCAGTAAAATCACAGCTTTTACAGATAGATCTTAGGAAAACACTTTGCCGATTTATTCAAAACTACTCGGAGTATTCGAGCGATATTAAGAAAAAGGATGCAGGCTCATTAGAAAAGTTCGAGAGCATTATATTCTCTGGAATAGTCACTGATGATGGCAGCCTACCATCAACATTTGACGGCATGGAGAAAATAGGAAAATTAATAAAAGCAGCAAAGTCATGAAAAATAATAAATCGAGCCACGCAAGCTAAAATAACATAATGCTCTCTGGATTTGAGTTAACGCGATTTAGGCTGGAGGCCATTTTTTAGAGAGCCATTGTTACAATGAGCAACAATAAATATCCGCTTAGAGCAAATAAACCCTTTTGATTTAATAAAAAATGCGTGAGTCTCGGCATGTAAAGCTAGGACTTCGGAGCGATAGCAAATTTGGCAATGAGCACAAGGGGCTTTCAACTCCGTTGGGTGCGTCATGGAGCATCCAAGAAGGATAGGACGAGCAGTCCTCCTTGGTCGACTTTTGATTAAAACATCAGGGGGTGAAGCCCCACGACGTTGACTTTGATTAAATAATTCAAACAAGAGTTGGGACAACATCCCGCTTGCCAAAAACCTACACGAGATTACGAATTTCAACAGATAGATCAGCAGCGGAGCTCTGCCCCAAACCCCTTCTCGATGAGAATAACTTTAGGTAGCGGCGGATCGCGGTTAGAATACTCACCCTGTTTTTCTTGGTTACTTTTTCGGAAACAATCATGTCCCATTCAGCGCTTAATTCTTTTGATGATTTTTACCAGCTTTTGGCTGACAGCTTGGCGAAGAATGGTCTGATCAAACTATTGTTGAGTAAGTACCGAGGGGCAGATAAAAGCCTGCAGCGCATTACGATTCGGCCGATTAGTTTGCAAAATGAGCCTATGCTGTCGTTTGTGTATCAGCATCACACGAATCACATCACTAAAAATCTGAGTTATGACGAAGGCTTAGCCAGCATAAAACAGCTACTCGGTAGCGATTTTAAGAGCGCCCACTTAGCCACGGCGCAGGCAGAGGTTCAGCTTGAGATCAGCAAAAAAGGCAAAGTCCAAATCAGTACACATAATGTTAAACAAACCGTAGCTGCGCCGTTAGAACATGACCGTGAGAAAAAGCGTTTTGTGGATATCGAACGGCCTTTCCTGACCAAGCTAGGGGTGACGGACAGCCAACATAATCTTATCCCTGCGATGTCGCGTAAATGGAAGCAAATCAATAAATTTATTGAGGTTTTCAGCCAAGCACTCGAAGCCTCACCCCACAAGAATGACCAACCGATCAATGTGGTCGATTTTGGTTCAGGTAAAGGTTATCTCACCTTTGCAATCCATGATTACCTGCGCCACAGCCTTCACAACGATGCGCAAGTGACTGGGGTGGAATTACGCCAAGCCTTGGCCGATTTATGTAATGAAACGGCGGCAACGCTGGATCATCAAGGATTGTCGTTTGTCTGCGGCGATGTGAGAACCCACGCACCTAAACAAACCGATGTGATGATCGCGCTGCACGCCTGCGATATTGCCACTGACTATGCGATTCATTATGGTATTCGCGCCAATGCCGACATCATCATGTGTTCGCCTTGCTGCCATAAACAAATTCGCCCGCAGATGCACAGCCCAGAGTTGTTCAAACCTATGCTGCAATATGGGGTGCACATGGGCCAACAGGCTGAAATGGTAACGGATTCATTACGTGCGCTATTTTTGGAAGCCAATGGTTATGCGACTAAGGTGTTTGAGTTTATCAGCCTAGAACATACCAATAAAAATAAGATGATTTTGGCCGTTAAAAAGCCACAACACAATCAGAAAGACAGCGCCGCAATCCTCGCGCAAATAGCTGACATTAAAGCCTATTACGGTATCAAGGAACACTGCTTAGAAACCTTACTCGCGCAAACCCAAGCCGATTAACGGCCGGCGGTTTGCCAGTAAAGCATTAAAACTTTGCGCTCATGACAACCCCATTGAAATTGAGGCAATCTTTAATTCTTTGCTGCTGAACTGCGCTAAGGGTGTCGATATCGTGGAAGGCAAACTCTGAATGTTCGTGGCTTAAGTGGATTGGCAGAGACTCGTCTTCTGCCACATTTTTTGCCACATCAGGCCCATCAGGCAATAGCAGTTCACAACGAAAAATAAAGGCTTGGGATTGATAGGCGCTGTGATAATACACGCCGCTCAAATAGTTAACCTGCACACTTAAGCCTAATTCCTCTTGGCATTCGCGCACTAAGGCCTCGTGAATCGTTTCACCGGGCTCAAGTGCGCCACCGGGCAAACCCCAAGCAAAATTACCATAATTGGCCTTAAGCAACAGCACTTGTCCCTGCGCATTAGTGATAACCGCGTGGCTGCTCAATCTAAAGGTATCGTTAAAGGCCACTCAGTTATCCTTGCATTTCTGTTCGGTACGTATTTGAGATATCAGACTAAATCACTTAGCCGCAAAGGTATTACAGCTGGCGAGATTACCCGAATCAAACCCTGTCTTAAACCATTTCACCCGCTGCGCCGAACTGCCGTGGGTAAAAGCATCGGGCTGTACGGCGCGACCCGCCATCTTTTGCAGACGATCGTCACCCACTGCACTGGCGGCGGCAATGCCTTCCGCTAAATCGCCCGCTTCAAGTAAGTTAAGTTGTTGATTGACATAATGCCCCCAAATCCCTGCGTAGCAATCAGCCTGCAATTCAAGTGCGACACTCAATTGATTCGCCTGCACTTTACTGCCAGATTGCTGGGCTTGGCGCACCTTAGTGCTCGTGCCCAGCAGGTTTTGCACATGGTGACCCACCTCGTGGGCAATCACATAGGCAAAGGCAAAATCACCGGGCGCGCCTAAGGTTTTAAGCTCATCAAGAAAGCTAAGATCGATATATACTTTGCTATCGGCAGGGCAATAGAAAGGCCCAGACTGCGCCTGTCCCATACCGCAGCCAGTGGAGGTCATATTGCGATAAAGCACTAACTTAGGCTCTCGATATTGCCCTTTGAGCAACTGGCCCCAAACGGTTTCTGTGGTGCCTAAAATGGCCGCCACAAACTGGGCATTTTCATCCTGTACCGCTGTTGTTGAGCTAGATTGGGATTGGCTAAGATGAGCTTGAGTATTTGGGTCGAGTGACAGACCACCAGTAAAATACTGAAAAGCAATATAAATGCCGCCGATGAGCAACACCACACGACCAAGTTTAGTTCTCAGCAAAAAGGGCAAGAACCTGAGTAACAAGGCACTCGGCACACCCGCAGATGCCATTTGCTGGCCGCGTCTGTCTTCGATATTGGAGCTTCTGTCAGTGTCACGCCAGCGCATCGCATTCCTTCACTCAGTAGTTAAAAACTCTCGTTAAACCGTTCGTTAAATCGCTATTTGAGCCGCTTAGATGCACAGCTCTGATTTCGTATTTGCACTCTAGCGACTAGTGGTTAAAAGCCTAGTGATTAAGAGTCTAGTGGTTATTTCGCTTGTGTATCGCTTGTTGGCGCGTCTTTCAGTGAGCGTAAAAACAACCCTAAACCACCAAAGGCCAAAACGAGGATCACGATAAGTTCAAAGGCCGACATAGATTTAAAGTGGAATTGAATCGAGCTGATAACCCCCACAACCAAGGCCGTAAGCGAACCTAGACTCAACAGCCAAGCTAACTTACTCTTAGCGTCAAAAAACACCATCACAATGCCGATAATAAACGGCAGCATCACCATGCCTGTGGTAATCGACATGCCTTGCCCAAAGGCATTCACTCGATATAAGCCATAGCCCAGTCCAAAACTAGAGCTCACCTGTATTGCATTGAACAATAAATAAAATCCGCCACACATCATGGCAAGACCCATAAAAAATTGTCCCGTCCCGCCCTGTGTTCCGCCCGCACCTTTCATAGATATCCTTTCTACATTAACGATTTTTGAGTGGCTTGTTCTTTGGCCATTTTCAGCCGTTGCTTTTCTTCGACTGCTTTTAGTTTTTCATACAAATAAAGGTTTTTATCCACCTCAGCAACACAGCGCTGTTTATCTCGCATAGGCTCATAGGGATCGACATCAGTTCAGGCAGAACACGCTAATTCTGCGCAAGCAGATGTCAGCACAGTAAAGAACAAGAGCTGCATAATCAAAGGGAATTTCACCATCAAGCACACCTCAGTGAATGACCCAAATAACACACCTCATTCATAGGTAACGCCCATATTGCCAATCACACATTTTTGCTAAGTGATATCAAGCTTATTCAGACCCCATGTTGACATAAATTACGCTAAGGCCAACACTCAATGATGAATTTTTATACGCATGAACGACGACACTAAAGTGGATTAGATACACAGTGGCTTAAATAAGGATGCTGCAACGATTCCAATATAAGCCCTACCGTTAACATAAGGAATGCCTTTGAATACGCTATTAATAGGAAAAGGTGAACAACAGGTTCACTTAAATCTTAAGTATGCCAATCGCCATGGGTTAATTGCCGGTGCCACAGGGACAGGCAAAACCGTGTCGCTGATGAGTATTGCCGAAGGTTTTTCACGCCAAGGCGTGCCGGTTTTTATCACAGACGTTAAAGGCGATATCTCGGGTCTAGCGATGGCGGGTACCCCAAGTGAAAAGCTGTTACAAAGGGCAACTCAAATTGGCATTGAGGATTATCACAACGAAGCCAATCCTGTAGTGTTATGGGATTTAGCGGGCGTTCAAGGCCACCCGCTGCGTACCACCATCAGCGAAATGGGCCCGACCTTACTCGGCCGAATTTTAGAATTGAATGACACCCAGAACGGTATTTTAGACATAGTCTTTCAACTGGCGGACGACCAAGGGTTATTACTGCTCGACTTAGATGATCTGCGGGCCATGCTGGCCTTAGTTGCCGAGGAACGCAAAGAAATCTCCGCCAAATATGGTTTAATCAGCGCCCAATCCCTCGCAGCGATTCAACGCTCGGTACTAGGATTAGAGCGCGATGGCGGCAAAGACTTTTTTGGTGAACCCGCGTTACAGCTTGAAGATTTAATGCGCACTAATTTGCAAGGACGCGGCATTATCAATTTATTAGCAGCAAACAAACTGATTTTAACACCCCGTTTATATTCAAGTTTTTTACTCTGGCTACTCTCAGAATTATTTGAGAATCTGCCCGAAGTCGGCGATCCCGAAAAACCTAAGTTAGTGTTTTTTATCGATGAGGCGCATTTACTCTTTGAGGGTTGCCCACCGAGTCTATTAAAACGCGTCGAACAGATCATGCGCCTAATTCGCTCAAAAGGCGTAGGCGTTTATTTTTGCTCGCAATTTCCTGATGATGTCCCAAGCGAAATTCTCGGACAATTAGGTAATCGTATTCAACATGCCCTGCGAGCTTACACGCCAAGGGATCAAAAGGCCGTTAAAACCGCCGCCGAAACCTTTGTGCCTAACCCCAAACTGGTTGTTAGCGACGTCATATCCCAGCTCGCTGTAGGTGAAGCCTTAGTGTCTATGTTAGCCGACAAAGGCGTGCCAACTATGGTCGAGCGCGCGCTCATCGCACCGCCACGTTGCCGCATGGGACCCGCCACAAGTGAGGAGTTACAACAAGTCCGTGTCCAGAGCCCGATTGGAGGTAAATACGATCAGTTAATCAACCGCGAATCGGCCTACGAACGCCTTAACCAAAGACGAGTTGGTAACGCCACCAGCGACACCACAACCACAGCAAGTGATGCTCAAACGAGCCAAAAAGCCGAAGAACAAAGTTGGTTCAGTGAACTCATTTTTGGCAATAAGCGCCGCCAAGGGTTAGCTGAAACCTTGTCAAAACAAGCGGCACGCACGGTTGGAAGCCAATTAGGTAAACAAATTTTGCGCGGTATATTAGGTGGCATGTTAGGTAAATCGAGCCGACGTTAGGCATATGGTACTTAGTTAAGCCTCCAATTAGGGCCCACTAAAACCACAAACAATGACGAAAATAGAGTTACTGTGTCCTTGTTCGCATATTTCTTATACAGGTTAACGCTAGCATTAGCATTAATTATTCTAAGTGATAGATGGATCATGGTACGGAATTCGGTGATAAGATTATTTTGCTGTAATCGCTCATTGAGGCAAATAAATTCATAGATAATTATCAATGATTTTAGATGTTTGTAATTTAAAATGTTGTAATTCGAGATAAAAATTTCGCTTCAATCAGGACGTCATGGAATAGGTTCAATTAAGTACGGCTTACATGATTAGCCTGATGAATAACCAAAGAGTACATGGAGTTTTATATGAGTAAAGAGCAAAAAAACCGTAAAGAATCGAAGAAACAACCGCTGATGTCTCCTAAAGAGAAAAGAGCAGCAAAACATGCGAAAAACGCAACTAAAGGTTTCTTAGATAACACTAAATAGTGTCTTGTTATTAGGAGGTTTGTCCTCTAATAACACAAATAGGGTTAACTTAGGTTAGCCCTTTTTATTGCCCGCTTCATTGAACCAACCAAGTTTTACCTCACAATACAACCTTGCTCAAAACAGTCTCAGATCTCAGTTTTGTGATACAAAAGTAGCCGCTATCGACTATAGCCTAATTGACCTTTTCCAGGTTTTATGTAGTTATATTGAGCTGATTACGGTATTTACCGCTCGAAAGACCCTACATAACACTATAAAAAATAAGGATATTTCATAATGAAAATCAAAAAACGTTTTGTCGCCGTCGGCGCAGCAGTGACCCTCACACTCAGTGCTGCTGCTATGGCTGCTGCCCCCGCCTTTATCAACATTCTCACAGGCGGCACCAGTGGTGTGTATTACCCTATTGGCGTTGCACTGTCGCAACTCTACGGCACAGGAATCGAAGGTTCAAAAACCTCAGTTCAAGCAACTAAAGCCTCAGTAGAAAATCTCAATTTATTGCAAGCGGGTCGTGGTGAATTAGCGTTCGCTTTAGGTGATTCAGTCGCAGCAGCATATCAAGGTGATATTGATGCAGGCTTTAAAACGCCGCTGGATAAAATCCGAGTACTTGCCTCGGCTTATCCTAACTACATTCAAATCGTCGCCAATAAAGAGTCTGGCATTAAAACCTTGGCCGATTTAAAGGGAAAACGCATCTCAGTGGGTGCCCCTAAATCAGGGACAGAACTCAATGCCAGATCGATTTTCAAGGCTGCGGGACTAAGTTACGAAGACATGGGGAAAGTCGAGTTTTTACCCTATGCCGAATCCGTTGAGCTAATCAAAAATCGTCAATTAGACGCCACGTTACAATCTTCCGGTCTCGGCATGGCTGCTATCCGTGACTTAGCTGCGACTATGGCAATCAACTTTGTTGAAATTCCAGAAGATGTGATCGCTAAGATTAACAATCCCGCCTATCAACATGGCGTGATCCCAGCATCGACCTATGAAGGCCAAACTACCGACGTTTCTACCGTCGCCATTCAAAATTTACTGGTGACTCAAAGCGGTGTATCGGATGATTTAGCCTATCAGATGACAAAACTCATGTTCGAGCACTTAGACCGACTCGGTAACGCGCACTCCGCCGCGAAGACCATCAGCGTAGATAAAGCGACGAAAAATCTGCCAATACCACTGCACCCAGGTGCAGAACGTTATTACAAAGAAGTTGGTGCACTCTAAGTTTTACTGATATCTGTGCATCCTATTCCAAACTAAGCAATTGAGATGCCGTCGAATAACGGCATCTCGTTTATATCATCTCTGTAGTCTAATGCTGTGAGGCATAATATGAGTGATCCCCAACAAGGTCTCAGCGCAAATACTGGCGATTGGCCCAAGGCTCTATTTTATACAGCCTTAATTTTTTCTATTTTTCAAATCATCACTGCCGCTTTTCATCCCGTCTCGACTCAAGTACTGCGTGCCACCCATGTGGGCTTTTTACTGTTAGTGGTTTTTTTAAGTTATCCCGCTAAAGGAAAATCTCAGCCTTGGCAGCCACTCGCTTGGCTACTCGGTCTAGCTGGTATGGCCACAGCGGCTTATCAGTGGTATTTCGAAGCCGACTTAATTCAACGTTCAGGCGATCTGACCGATGCGGATATAGTGATAGGTATCACTTTGATCGTATTAGTGTTTGAAGCAGCGCGCCGAGTCATGGGCTGGGCACTACCTATCATCTGTAGCATCTTTTTGATGTATGGCTTATTTGGCCAATATTTACCCGGTGACTTAATGCACCGCGGCTATGGATTCGATCAGATCATCAATCAATTAGCCTTCGGTACCGAAGGGCTATACGGCACACCAACCTATGTGTCGGCGACGTATATATTCCTGTTTATTCTCTTCGGCTCCTTTTTAGAACAAGCCGGAATGATCCGTTTATTTACCGACTTTGCCATGGGATTATTTGGCCACAAGCTCGGCGGTCCTGCAAAAGTTGCGGTAGTGTCATCGGCATTGATGGGGACGATTACAGGATCAGGTGTTGCCAACGTGGTCACAACGGGCCAATTTACCATTCCACTCATGAAACGATTCGGTTATCGCCCAGCCTTCGCCGGCGGGGTAGAGGCAACATCGAGTATGGGCAGCCAAATCATGCCGCCGATCATGGGCGCAGTGGCCTTTATCATGGCCGAAACCATTAACGTCCCCTTTATCGAGATAGCCAAAGCGGCATTGATCCCTGCGCTACTTTATTTCTGCTCCGTATTTTGGATGGTGCATTTAGAAGCCAAACGCGCCAATCTCTGTGGTCTGCCTAAAGATCAGTGCCCTAATCCATGGGCGGCAATTAAAGAGCGTTGGTATCTCCTTATCCCTTTGTTTATTTTAGTCTACTTGCTGTTTTCGGGTAGAACGCCGCTGTTCTCAGGCATGGTAGGACTCGCCCTCACATCGATAGTAATTTTAGGCTCAGCCATAGTACTGCGGCTTTCCTCAATGGTAATGCGCATTGCCTTTTGGATTGCCCTTGGCATCCTATGCGCTGGCTTCTTCCAACTCGGGATCGGCGTCGTATTTGGGGTTATCGCCTTATTAGTCGCCATTTGTTGGTTTATTAAAGGTGGCAGAGATACTCTCACCATCTGCTTGCATGCACTGGTAGAAGGCGCCCGTCATGCCGTGCCTGTGGGTATCGCCTGTGCTTTAGTCGGTGTGATTATCGGCATAGTGTCACTGACAGGAATTGCCTCGACCTTCGCGAGCTATATTCTTGCCGTTGGCCAAGATAACTTGTTCTTATCACTCGTGTTAACTATGGTCACTTGCCTAGTACTCGGCATGGGGATCCCCACGATCCCTAACTACATAATTACTAGCTCGATTGCCGCTCCCGCATTACTCGACCTCGGTGTGCCACTGATTGTGTCGCATATGTTTGTATTTTATTTCGGCATCATGGCCGATCTCACGCCTCCCGTTGCCTTGGCCTGTTTTGCCGCAGCACCAATCGCTAAGGAATCTGGTCTTAAGATCAGCCTTTGGGCAATCCGTATCGCCATTGCAGGTTTTGTGATCCCCTTTATGGCGGTTTACGATCCCGCTTTGATGCTTCAAGGTGATAGCTGGTTAGCCACTGGGTTTGTCCTGCTAAAAGCGACTGTGGGTATTGGTATTTGGGGCGTCATCTTTACCGGATATCTATTACAAAAACTCTACTGGTGGGAACGCGTTATCGGCTTCCTTGCGGGTGCGAGCTTAATTCTTGCTACGCCGTTGAGTGATGAAATTGGCTTTGGGCTCGCGCTGCTATTTATCGTGCAACACAGCTGGCGAGCACGCAAACTCAAACGTCTCGCAGAGCAAGGATAAGCTCTTGAGATTATTGGTAGTTAATCAGTCTTTGAAGGTAAACAGATGCTAGGCCTGTGTTTAGGCATAGCGGGCACACTGTGGGCCCAAGTGCCCACAGACAACTTCACCTTGGCATGGAACCATAGCATAGAAAAAATTCGCTGGGAGGAAGACTATAACATCACCCCACAAGGATTAGTGTTGATCGAAGCAAGAGTGAAAGGTACGGGTGCAGGAATGGAAATCCCAGATGATGCCTATCTTAAAAATGGCAGCTGGCATTATCAGCCCAAGCTGCCCATTTTGCCTGTGTTGCGCTTAGGTCGTACGCCCGAAGCAGGGGATTTTGAACTTTGCTTCACTCAAATCTCAGGAAAAGTGCAATGCCAAGCCATGAGTCATTGGATTGGCGTCCCCAACAAACAAACAGCCGCGGTTGAACTTTGGGGTTGCGGCTCTTTGCCTTAAGCGCGTTTATCCATATATTTACGCTCAATTTCTATTAGGCGCTGATTAAAATCCTCAAGGTGTGCAAACATTTCGGCCTCAGCTTTCGCCCCATCTTTTGCGATAACCGCTTCGACAATGACATCATGCAAGCCTAAAGGATGAATTTCATCAGTCGGTGGCTGAAACTTAGTCGTTTGATTACTTAATAAAACCAACAAGGATTTTACGATCGCTTCTAAAAAGCGATTTCCAGACATTTCAGCGAGCAAATAATGTACTTGAGATCGCAATATGACAGTTTCGGGATAAGCCAATGAGTCACTTTCATGACTATTCGCCTCTTGTAAAGCTTTAGCTTGCTCTGGAGTGCAATTTTTAGCAGCCATTCTAGCCACTTGCGGTTCAATCAGCATGCGTGCTTGACACAGTTCAGGAAGGGAAAGTTTCCCCATTAGAAATAAATCTTGGCAAGCATCACTTAAACGTTCAAAGGTTAAGTGCTTAACAAATGCGCCACCTGTTGCACCTTGGCGAATCTCCACTAATCCACCCGCTTCGAGGCTTTTGATCGCCTCTCTCACCACAGTGCGACTAACTTGAAATAATTCTATTAATTCGCGCTCAGAGGGTAATTTATCGCCAGCCTTATATTCGCCATCTAAAATAGCATTTTTCAGTTGCTGCCCGACTTCACTCGATGCTCTTATCTGCTTAATTGGCTTGAAGATATGCACTTGATTATCCCAAATATGCTTAGTGTCGCCATACTAGCATAAAACCGCATTAACGCAGAAAAAGTACTCTCATCTTTCCTACATTAGTGATTAAAAAACATTCACATTTGTTGATCCAAGTAACATCTGTGCGAATTTCGTAACTAGTTTCTCATATTCATCCTAACTTCGTTGTCGACATTAGTCATACGTCATACATTTAACCTAAGAATGTTAAACATAATTTCTTTAAATAGCTCAGACAATTCTGATCAGGGCTTACTAATAATAGGGAAGATGATGATGAAAAAATCTTATTTATCTTTGCTTGTGCTATCTACGCTAGCGATTCCTGCTACAGCAGATACCAGCATTGATCAAATGTTTAGCCAAGGTACGTTAAAAGGGGAATTACGCTTATTCGATTTTACCCGTGACTTTGATAATACGACGAACACTAAACACGATACGTCATTTGGCGGACTGTTTTATTACAATACCGCAAAAGTGAATGGCCTCAGTTTTGGGACCAGCTTCGCATCTGCAAATCCCATTTGGACCAATGATTCAGATGATGTCTACGGCCTAGTTGCTCGCGATGCCGCTGGCGACCATGACAGCGTCAACCGTTTACAGGAGTATTTTGTCCAAGGTAATTGGTGGGATACTCAATTCAAATTAGGTGCACAAGAACTGCGCACACCAATGATGAATCCCCATGACATTCGTGCGATCCCACGAACTTTTCGCGGCTTTTCAGCAGAAAATAAGAGTGTTGACAATCTAACGTTATCAGCACTCTATATTACAGATTCCATGGGGTGGTCTGATAATAGCTTCGTATCCGTAAAAGAGGCGGTACAAAGCGAATTAGCAAGAGCGGGTATTGTGGCAGATGTTGCCGATAACCCAGTTTATGCCCTAGGTGCTAAATATCAATTGCCCTTTAAAACAGTCCAAACTGAAGCCCATCTTTGGCACTACAGCATGGAAGATGTTTTCAATCAAACCTATGCCAAAGTGAAATTATCCGCTGATGTTGGTCCAACGAATTTGTACTTAACACCTTCCTATTTAACTCAACAGGCAATAGGTGATGAAACCGGCGGCCCACTCGATACCTATCAATATGGCTTCCATCTAGGCGCCAAATTGGCGGGGGCAGATCTCACTTATATGTACGCCAAAACCGGGGATGACACAGTGCTGACCCCATGGGGCGATGAAAAAGTGGTCATTCAACAGGTATATCAATCTGCACGGGCGAATGAAGAGGTCAACGCGTTAAAGCTGGCCTATGACTTTGAAAAATTAGGGGCGAGTGGATTAGAAGCCTATGCCTTTTATGGGCAGTACGATGTGCCAGAGGGGACTGCGTCAGATTTTAATGAAACAAACTTTTCAATCGCCTATAAATTTTCAGGCATGTTATCGGGCCTAGGCCTTAAGGCGCGTTATGCCATGGTCGATTTTGATCAAGCTGAAGATCTTGACGATCTGCGTTTATATGTCACTTATAAATTTACCTTAGGTAAATAGTTCATCAGTTTTAACTCCCCTGCACCAAAACTTATATGGGTGTATCAGCCTTGTTGGATACACCCGGTTTTTACACCGCAAAATTCTCATCTCCATTTAAACGTTGCGGTGAATGCGTTGACTTAATTATTGAGATCAAAAATGGAAAAAATAATTTCTTAATTATTCCAGCCATGGCTATTTCATGTGTCTTATTTAGCGGATGCGTAAATAACGATGACTCTAACGCCTCATTACCACAATTAACTCCCGTAAACCTAGAACACTAAATATATGTAGTGAAATAGCTTAACAACACATATTTTATTTTGATCACTGTATTTAAGAAAATTATCTTCCTCAAAAAATTCACTGCATTATTTAATAAAGAAAGTCCTACATTAGCTTGTTTCAAAAAGAATAATCATATTAACAGCTCAAAACTCCAGCATTTTGTGAAGCACTGCAAAGATGTAATTAATACCTCTTTTGGTTTATTGTCATATGTCATACATTTAAACGTATGTTGTTAATGAATGAGAATTTAATCACTTTCACACAACTGCACTTCTAGTTTTTAAAGCAAACAAATCACATGCGGTTATGGCTAGATCCATTGTCGTTGCTAACGATGTCATATCGACCTTAGCAATGAGGACCCAAGGAGTATCAAAATGAGTAAAGAGCATTCACAGAAACCGAAAGAAATCGATCAATACACTGCTAGCGTGCTTCAGAATGGTATATCTCGAAGAAGTTTCCTAACTCGAGCTGCAGTGGGAAGTGGTGGCTTAGCCTTTGCAAGTCTTGGTATTGCTTCAGCGAGTGCGGCACCACTTCAAGTTGGCACTGAATATGGCGAAATTGGCGGCGCAACGCTCAATTTTCTACCTAAGCCAAAACCTATTGCTGATAAAGATATTGCAACAACCCAAACCTTTGATGTTGTCGTCGTCGGTGCTGGAGCTTCTGGTGTGCCTGCGGCTCTATCAGCCAGAGAAAGTGGTGCAACCGTTGCGTGTTTACAAAAGCAAGCCATCCCTGTCTCTCAAGGAAACACTGGTTCAGGAATTGACCTGAAAAACAGTGATAAATCAGCAATTGAAGCTTTAGTTAGCCGTTTAATGGCGGATAACGCGCACCGTTCACATCCCGGTCTTCTTAAGCAATGGGCTTACAATTCAGGTGAAGCTGTCACTTGGGTTATCGATAGAGTTAAACAAGGTGGCGGCCAGATTGTTGACCAAGGAACTAAAGTGCAGCACGGTATTCGCGGAATTGCTGATACTGATGACCGTTTAAATTTTATCACTTCTTTCTGCGGCCCTAAACCCTACACCACGGGTGATGCTATGCGCGCATTAGCTAAAACAGCAGAAAAAGCAGGCGTTAAGTTTTTCTTTAATACTCCTGCACAACAATTAATCCAGGATGAGTCAGGAAAAGTCATCGGCGTCATTGCTCAAACTCGTGATGGTAAATACCACAAATACATGGCGAAGAAAGGTGTAATTCTGTCCTCTGGCGACTATCAAAATAACAAAGCCATGTGTGACTTCTTCATCCCCGAACTGAAAAACTTTGAACGTAAACAAATGGATCGTACCGGTGACGGTTTTGCTATGGCCTATTGGGCTGGCGGCGTTATTGAACCTGTTGGACATACCAAAATGTTGCACGACTTCGATGCCGGCCCGGCATCCATGTGTGACATGCCATTCTTAGCGGTAAACCGTAAAGGTGAGCGCTTTGTGAATGAGAAGGTTGAGATGTCTCTAATGAATAACTACTTGAAAGATGAGCAGAATGCGGGGCATTACTCACAAGTATTTGATTCTGACTATATGACGCAAGCGAAGGATTGGCCTGGCCACCTCTATTCTCCTGAAGAGCTTAAAGTTTACATGCCTGAAGTTCCTGGTGAGAAAACAGGAGTATTTCCCTCTTTGATCAACACCCATTCAGCTAACACATTAGAAGAATTGGCAGTGAAGTTAGAGTGCGATCCAAAAACCTTTGTTGCCAGCGTTAACCGTTATAACGAGCTGTGTAAAAAAGGTAAAGATGAGGACTTCGGTAAACCTAGAAGCAAAATGGTACCAGTGCTCAAACCACCGTTTTACGGTATTCACCGTCGTATGCGTATTTCTACTTTATGTTCAGGAATTCTCGTTAACGACAACCACCAAGTACTTGATGCTGATGGTAAGGAAATTCCTGGTTTATTCATTGTTGGTAACCTAGGCGCAGGTTTCTATGGTGGCGTTGACTACCCATTAACGGTATTTGGCTTGTCTTTAGGTCGCTGCTACACCTTCGGCTATTTAGCGGGCAAATATGTAGCAAAACTATAGAACACATAGTCATCAATAATGGATGCCTCACATTTTGGCATCCTGTGAAATGAATAATGGGATCAAACAATGAAAAACTTAACAATTATATTGGCTATTATTTTGGGTATTTTCGCTGGCAGCGCGTTCGCTAAAGAGAGTACTTTACTCGATCAAACTCATATGGCGAAAGGGCTTAAATGTGCAAGCTGCCATGGTGCAGAAGAACGACAAGCCGTCCCTATGCTCAAGTGTGTACAATGCCACAACACTAAGAAATTAGCGGAAAAAACGGCGGATGTAAAACCAACCAATCCCCATAAAAATCGCCACTTCGACACCGAAACTGATTGCAGTAAGTGCCACCATGTACACAAAAAATCTGAAAACTATTGTGTCAGTTGCCATCAACCATTTAATTTTGTAACTCCATAAGCTGATGACACTAAGCTTAAAAAGCTAAAAAACAAAAAACCACCATTAAAGGTGGTTTTTTGTTCGAATAAGGCACTGTAATCAAATCTAAATGAAGTATTACTAAGATCTGCAAGCTTGGATCATTATTCCGACAACTGATAAAAACAATATCCATGCTTTCCTTGGTGTTTCACGCGATACATGGCGGCATCAGCGCGATCACAACTCTCGGCAAAACTATCACCATAGCCAAATATATCAATACCGATACTCAGGCCTACCTCCACTTCACAACCTTCTAGCAGGAATTTATCTCGATAAACATCGAGCAATGATTGTGCGAGTGCCCCTAATGATTCACGATCAAATGACGGCAGTAATATCACAAACTCGTCACCCCCTAACCGTGCGATCTGCGCGAATTCACCGGCGTGAAATACTAAAGTATGCGCAACGTGCATCAACAGGCTGTCACCAAACTTATGGCCGTGACGGTCATTTAACGCTTTAAAACCATCAAGGTCGATAAAAAATAACGCACCGCGAATATCTGGTTGCGAAGATTCATCGAATACTTTGGCAATAGCTTGGCGATTCATTAAGTTGGTGAGTGGATCACTGTGGGCTAAGCGGGCTAAATCTATTTCGTAGCGCTTTTCTTGAGTAATATCGATATGGCTGCCCATCATTCGCAGTGGTGTTCCATCAGCTAAGCGCTCGACAATACGCCCACGATCGGACACCCAGGTTATGCTGCCATCTTTGTGTAGCATTCTGTGAACTGCTTGATAGTAATCGGCTTGACCATTCACATGATCTTCAAAGGCTTTTATCACCCATTCTTTATCTTCTGGGTGTAATTTACTTTTCCAGATATCAACATGGGCAGCAAACTCTTCAGGACTAAACCCGAGCATTTCACCCCAGCGCATGTTAAATATGGTTAAATTTCCGCTTGGAATATGCTGTTCCCATAGACATAAACCATTACCATCGAGGGCCGCAAAGAGTTTTTCTTCGGCACGATAATTCAACGCCGCTAAATGAGCGTTTTCACTTTTTAGCTGAGCGATCTCAGCCTGAAGTTGCGCAATTAACTCTGCTGCAGTATCCGAAGCCACGACAAATCTCTTTCCATTAAGTGGGAAAATTGAGTCCAGTGTAAATCACCCTATGCCGAAGCAACATAGTGAAGAGTGCAAGATGAGCCAGAATCATATTGGCTCAATCGAGCTTACACAGACTCTCGCAGTCCTGTCACGCTTAGTCGCGAGTCAGCACTTCGAGCAATTCGATCTCAAAGGTGAGATCAGAATTTGGTTTGATATGAGCACCCACTTGACGCTCGCCATAGGCTAAGTGAGCTGGGACTAACAACTTACGTTTGCCACCGACTTTCATCCCCATAATACCTTGATCCCAGCCTTTAATCACACGGCCAGTACCAATTACACATTGAAACGCCTGACCACGATCATAGGATGAATCGAATTGGGTACCATCCTGCAAAAATCCACGATATTGGGTGGTGATCAGTGCGCCTTTTACCGCTTCTTTTCCTTCGCCCACTTGCAGCTCGATTACTTCTAATTCAGTCATATCTTCATTCTCTTTTCTTGTTCGCACTTAGGGCGTGATATTCAACTTTGCGCGGGATTTTATCACCGACGAGCGGGCTTGTCGGCGCAATCTAAACATTTCTGCAGCTCGGTTCACTTCTTTATCCTTAATAATAAGGTCATCATGGGCGATAACATCATCACTCGCTCTTTAAATTACTGTCGGTTAGCCCAATATATAAGTCATATAAACGTTTTATTTTGGAGCTTTGCCATGATTATTGCCTGCCCCCATTGCGATACGTTAAACCGCGTTCCCGATGAGCGTTTAAACCAACAACCCACTTGCGGTAAATGTAAGCTCAGTGTCTTTACGGCTGCGCCAATTGAACTCAATAGCGCAAACTTTGCCAACCATGCTAATAAATCAGAGCTTCCCCTTGTCGTTGACTTTTGGGCCAGCTGGTGTGGGCCCTGTAAAAGTTTTGCGCCAATATTTTCTGCAGCAGCTAAAACTTGGGAGCCTCAATTTCGCTTCGGTAAAATCAATACTGAAGAACAGCAAGCCCTCGCGGCTCAATTTAATATTCGATCTATTCCAACCTTAATGATTTTTAAACAAGGCCACATACTCACCCAGCAAGCCGGAGCTTTACCCTCCTCAGCGTTTAACCAATGGTTAAATGCCTATAAATAAGAGGATTGAGCTAAGATACAAACGCTCAGCCGAGCTAATTTTGTAAAGGTAACGAAAATTGAAAAAAGCAATGTTCTTACTGGGCGCAGTACTCTTGCTAGTGGTGACAGGATGGGGTTTACAACAACATCTCACAATTGATACTTGTCTCGACAAGGGAGGGACTTGGAACGATGAAACTCAGCAATGCATTCGTCCATTCGAACAAGGGATAGCCTTTACTCGCAGTGATCATAATTCTGCCGAGCCGCAGACAGCTTATGTTTATCTTTCAGAGAATTTACAGCAAGCAAAAGTGTTTTTTGCCATAACAGATAAGCATATTATTTTACAAGCCGTTACTGTCACTGAAGGCGATACCACTCCCGTATTATATAAAAATGACATTGAACAGATTGATATCATCAATGTAAAAGAAATCTTTTATCTACGTTATCAACATCAAGCAATTTATAGCGCAAATACTTTTAGTCGCAACTTAAGCTCAAATTAAGTGCAAAACATAAGCATAGAGTAAACTTCGAAACACTAAGCCCAAAAACTCGGTACGACTCAGCTAAAAACAAAATCAGTATCCGCCCTATGCTCTTCAATAAGGCGAATACTATTCTAGCGGCAACGTTGAAACACAAAGTTGCCATGAACTATATCAGTGTTAAATATCCCAGAAGGTATGGGCGATAATACCCAAGACAATCATACTGATAAAGTTGATGATCATACCGACTCGCACCATTTCCGATTGCTTGATATGGCCAGACCCATAAACGATAGCATTGGGCGGTGTCGCCACCGGCAGCATAAAAGCGCAAGAAGCTGCAATACCAATCAGTACAGATAACATTACAGGCGATATGCCTAATGCCTCAGCAATCGCAGCAAATACAGGCACTAACAGTGCAGCGCTGGCGGTGTTACTGGCAAATTCAGTCAACATCACCACAAAAGCAATCACAGCAAAGACGAACAACGACATGTGAGTGCTACCGAAAATATCTGTCATCCAGTGAGCTAAAAATACGCTGGTGCCAGTCGTTTTTAGTACTGCGCTCAGTGTTAAACCACCACCAAACAATATGAGTACACCCCAATCTGTGGTCGATTCAATTTTCTTCCAGCCGACCAAACCTAAGCCCGAGAGTAAAACGACGGCACCTAAGGCGACTATGGTATCAAACTGAGTGATGCCACCTAATGCCTTGGCTAACGGCACACTGAAAATCCAGCAACATACGGTAGTCAGGAAGATAAGCAGAGTAAATTTCCCCTGAAATGTCAGCTTCTGAGCTTCAACATTCACATCGAATTTGGCAGAAAGATCAGGCTTAAAATACCAATACAAGGCAATCAACATCATAGGTAGCATGAGGATAACGGTTGGAATACCAAACTTCAGCCAATCACTAAAACTTAAGCCCACTTGAGCCGCAGCAATCGCATTCGGTGGGCTACCCACTAAAGTACCGATACCGCCGATGTTGGCCGAATAGGCAATACCGAGCAGAAGGAATACATAGGTGCTGTGGTATTTTTCGCGGTCGAGCTGCTGCAAAATCCCGAGTGCCAATGGCAACATCATCGCCGTGGTCGCAGTATTGCTGATCCACATCGATAGCAGTGCAGTTACTCCAAACAGCATCAAACAGGCGATACTGAGTTTGCCCTTAGAGGCTAGCAGCAGCTTTTGCGCTATGAGGGTATCAATCTTTTGATGGTGCAAGGCCGCAGCCAATACGAAACCACCAAAGAATAAGTAAATGATGGGATTGGCAAAGTTACTCATCGCCTCCTTGGTTTCAAACACCCCAAAGAATACGGCGAGTATAGGAACGAGAATCGCAGTGATACTGATATGAATCGCTTCGGTCAGCCAAAGAATCGCTGCAAAGAACAAAATGGCCAGCCCAGTATTCACCCCTTGTTCGAAAGGTAAACCGTAATAAAGTGCAAATAACAGCACGATATCAGCCACTAGGATCAGCATTTTTTTCTTATCGAGCCCCTCGCTGACGGGAGCTTTATTGGGTGGAGCAGTACTTGAATCTGTTAAAGACATGGTTACAACCTTAATACCATTTTATTTTGACGCAAATTTAGGGCATAGATCACACTTGGCAAAGCGGTTTATTTTGTAATTTTATCACTTGGCAACAACATTTATTGCTGAGCTAGCACGCACAAACGGCCGATTAGCGACAATAATCACCAAATTCTGATCGACACCTTTGTTTTAAAATTTCAAACGGACAAAGATCGAACAAAACCTTGCCCACGTTGTAATTTAATTAATGTTTAAAACTGAGATATAGATCACGCCACACTTTCTACCAAGGTGATAATCAACTAATTAATCATACCTTCTGATCATTGGTAGGATTAGGTATTATTCCCCAAATTTGGCACTAAATTGAATGTGTGTAGCGCTAAATCGAATCTAGATATCGTTGAATGTGCACTAAAACTGCGACGCAGTGAACAGCAAGCGACCAACACAAACGTATTGCAACAAGGCAACATAGAAAACCCAATATCTACATGAATCGTAAACACAAATATTATTCACCACCACAGTCAATCTAACTCACTTTACCCTGTCAGCGATCCAGCCTAAAGTCGCGACCGCAACCCCGCCCGCTGTATATTATTTGTCTGTTTTCGGAACCGCCCGTGGAAAAAATTGCCTTAACTCAGTCGGCTCAAAAGCCCAGCCTTTTCGTCCCAGTAGCAGGGTTAAGTTTGTTTGCTTTGGCATCAGGCTACTTGATGAGCTTAATCCCACTGTCGCTCACTTTTTTCGAACTCAGCACCTCACTTGCTCCATTACTGGCCAGTATTTTTTATTTAGGTTTATTACTGGGGGCGCCTTGTATTGCTCCTGTTGTTGCCCGTATCGGCCACAGTAAAGCCTTTATCCTTTTTTTGAATATCCTTCTTTGCAGCGTTGTCGCTATGATATTAATCCCAAAAAGTGGAGTCTGGTTAGCCTCTCGACTAATAGCGGGATTTGCGGTTGCAGGAGTTTTTGTGGTGGTTGAATCATGGCTATTAATGGCCGATACCCAAAAGCAACGCGCTAAGCGGCTTGGACTTTATATGACAGCGCTTTATGGAGGCACTGCCTTAGGACAATTAGCCATTGATTATTTAGGTACAAAGGGCAATCTACCTTACCTAGTGATCATGGGATTATTAGCCGCGGCAAGTTTACCCGCACTACTGGTAAAACGCGGTCAACCTCAGGTAAGCGAACAACAATCAATGTCATTGTCTGCGCTAAAAAACCTAAGTCAGCCTGCCATTATGGGATGTTTAGTCTCTGGATTATTGCTTGGCCCTATCTATGGTTTACTTCCCATCTATGTGGCACTGGATATGGGGCTTGATCAGCAAACAGGACAATTTATGGCCCTCATCATTGTAGGTGGCATGCTGGTACAACCTTTAGTCAGTTATTTATCTCCTCGAGTTAACAAAAGTGGCTTGATAGTAAGCTTTTGCCTACTGGGTGTCGCAGCATTATTGCTACTCACTCAGCATTCAAATATGACACTGATTATTGGATTTCTCTTGCTTGGCGCCAGCGCTTTTGCCCTTTACCCGATTGCAATCAGCTTAGCTTGTGACGACTTGCCTGCTAGCCAAATTGTTTCAGCGACTCAAGTGATGCTACTGAGCTATTCGGTGGGGTCAGTGATAGGCCCATTAGTGGCCAGCAGTTTTGGCCAAACGGAGTTCGGCTTACTCATTTATTTAGGAATATGCTGTATTCTGAGCAGTATTTACATTTTTGCTCAATTACTTATTAACACTAAGCCAAGTTTTTCCTCGCCTTAACAAGTCCCATAAAATACATTGCACTGCAACTCAATAAGCAGCCACTTAATGAACGATATGCTCATCGAGTGGCTCAAATAGAAAACATCTGCGGTCAAATCAACACAAAACGAACAGCAAGATGATCCACAAAGGTCATAATGTTAAAAATCAGTACGCTTAGTTTTAACATTCAGACAGAGCAGTTGCTTATCCTCCCTAAGTCGCGATAATGCAGCTTACTTAAACACCTGTGCTGACTGTTTTTCCTGAGATTTCACTATGCGCCTCGATAAATTCCTCTGTAAAAGCACAGATCTTGATCGCAAAGCCGCAAGAGTCACCATTCTTGGCGGCTCAATCACAGTCAATGGCGCTATCGTGACAGACTGCGCAATGCAAGTGCATGAAAATAATACTGTCAGCCTTAATGGAAAACCGCTTACGCCACGCCCATCTCGCTATATCATGTTGCACAAACCTGCTAATACCTTGTGCTCAAATGTGGATGGAGCCTACCCTTCGCTATTTCATCTGCTCGATATAGATCGCGCATTTGACCTGCACATCGTTGGCCGCCTAGATGCTGATACCACAGGCTTAGTGCTACTGACTGACGATGGCCGCTGGTCGTTTAATATTATCTCGCCTCAATATCAGTGCGAAAAAATCTATCGTGTTCAACTGCGAGATCCACTCGACAGCGAAGCGACTGCAGCCATAGCCGCAAAGTTTGCCGCAGGGCTAAATCTACAGGGCGAAACCGCCCTCACTCTGCCAGCAACACTGCAGCAAGTGGATGAAAAAACCGTGCTACTCACGCTCACCGAAGGCAAGTTTCATCAAGTCAAAAGGATGTTTGCCGCCGTGGGCAATAAAGTGATTGCCCTACACAGGGCGCAAATTGGTGCAGTGGCCTTAGATATCGATGTAGGGAAATGGCGCAACTTAACCTTGGCGGAGATAAGCACCTTCCCATCCTAATCAATTAACAAGGCTGAAGCCGACAGGCCGCCTACGTTTATCGACGATAAAAAAGTAAACAAATACTGATAGGTTTGCAAATCAATCCCATAAAAAATCCCAGTGTTAGCAACAACACTGGGATGTTTATTTACGCGATAATTTAGCTGAATATGAACCGATTAAGAGCAACAATCGTTGCGGCGAACCCAGCTTCTTGGGATCTTCTCAAAAACCACTTTTGCCATGAGTAATGCCAGCAATATGCCCGAGCTTGCCACTAACCATTGAGGTAACATTTGGTGCTCTTCACCAATTTGTGGCATCACCACAAAACCAAAGGTATTAACCAGATAATTGACCAACATACCGGCCACTAAGGCCACGCCAATCACACCGCCAAGATAGCCCCACAGCGCACGTTTACCTAGCTCTTTAGCCACAATGCCTAAAGTCGCGATATTGGTTGCCGGACCAGCCATCATAAACACGAGTACAGCACCCGGTGACACTCCCGCCAGTAATAATCCAGCGGCAATCGGTGTCGATGCGGTCGCGCAAATATACATAGGCACAGAAACGAGCACCATCACTAGCATAGCTAAAATGCCATCGCCCCATTTAGCCAAAAAGTCAGCCGGCACATAGGTTTGTACCAGAGCTGCGAAAAATAAGCCCACCAGCAGCCACAGCGTAGTATCACGCACTAAATCCGTTGCCGCATATTTAAGGCCAATTCCGATACGACTGAGTACCGATTGCGACTTAAACTCAGTCGCCATATCTTGAGTAGACGCACAGCAGCTATCGCCTGCAGTGTTAGCACAGCAAGCGCCTTTTTTCACCACCACTATTTTTTCAGGCTCTGTGGTTTGGCTGCCACAACATGACCCCACGCTTTCTGCTTTAGCAGCGTTAACCTTGACCACAGAACCCATAGTTTGAGCAGATCCCATGGTTTGACCGCCAACAGCCATAACACTTGAAGGACCCGCCATTAAGCTCGGCGCCGCCATAGGCGTCATTTTGATCTTCGGCTTTGGCTCGGCTGCAGGTGCATCAACACTGTCATTACCACAGCAGGAAGACTTTACGGGCGTTATCGTAGGCGTAGTCGATGAGCAGCAGCTTTTAACCGCTTCGGCTTTTACCATCTCTGGCTGAGCCACTGATTTTGAGGCGCAGCAAGACGCCACTGACGCCTCACCCTCTAATGGCTTATCTGATTGAGTTTCTACCTTAACCACTGACTTGCCATCGTCATCATCGCGACCAACGAGTAAGCCCGCCACTATCGCACTGGTAATGGCCGCAATCGGTCTAATGATTGCCATAAAAGGACCAAGTAACACATAAGAAACCGCGATGGAATCGACGCCCGTTTCAGGGGTTGAGACTAAAAAGGAGGTGGTGGCTGCTTTAGATGCACCAGAACGACGCAGCCCAACTGCTGCGGGAATAACGCCACAAGAACACAAAGGTAAAGGTGCGCCAAGCAGCGCCGCTTTCACTACGGTTTTAAAACCGTGACCACCGAGCTGCTTTTGCATCCACGCCATTGGCACGAATACTTTTAATAGCCCAGCTAAAATCAGGCCCAGTAACAACCAAGGCGCCGAGTCTAAAAACAGATCAATAAAATTCTTCAGTAACATAATTAATTCCCTGACTCTTCATAAATGGCTTTGCCGTGATTATTCTGTGCTTGGTACTGATTTACATTATGAGAGTGATGCTCAACGCGTACCCGCTCAGTGCTGGACTCCAACGCCTCTAAAATAGAGCAATGTTCGGCGCTACGTGGCCCACCACAGCAAGCATCAGACAAGCTTTGTAAACTCGCTTGAAAATGATTCAGCTCAGCAATTTTGGCCTGTACTTGAGCCAATTTACAATCAACCATACCTTTTACATCGGCACAGACTCGGTTAGATTTATCGAGTTCAATTGACAGCAATTCACTGATTTCATTGAGGGTAAAACCCACAGCTTTCGCCCGTAAAATAAAGCGTAATCGCGCAGCATCGGCCTCGGTATATACTCGATAGCCAGACTCAGTACGGCTCGACGGCGCGAGTAGACCGTGCTTCTCGTAGAATCTTAACGTGTCGGCTTTCACCTCACATAAATCCGCCAATTCACCAATACGATACATGTCTTCATCCTTTGCGAAATAGCCCACAACTCAGGGATCATTTCCAGCATACAACTCAATAATGCAAGTATAAACCTTGGAGCCTACTCCAAGGTCAAGAGGTAATTTTAACTTTACTGAAAGCCAACACGGCAATGCCGCTTTGTTCTGATATGAATATTGTGAAATCACGCAGAAAAAACACCCGTAAATCGAGTTTTACGCTAGAATACGCGCGCTGTGACGAAGGGATAAAAAGTTAGCTAATAAAGTAAAAATAGGACCAAGGGACTTTTGGAAAGCAGTACAACGTTAAGGCTGTTCTGTTTTCCGAAAGATCCTTGAAACTAAAATAACTGGACCCTGTACCCAAATGACTGCTGCAAATAATGCCAGACCCATTCGTCGCGCGCTGTTAAGCGTTTCAGATAAAACCGGAATTCTCGAGTTCGCCAAAGCACTTCACGCCCAAGGTGTGGAACTGTTATCAACTGGCGGCACCGCTCGCCTGTTAGCGGATAACGGCGTGCCTGTTATCGAAGTATCTGATTACACAGGACACCCTGAGATCATGGACGGTCGCGTTAAGACGCTGCACCCTAAAGTGCACGGCGGCATTTTAGCGCGCCGCGGTCTTGATGAAAGCGTGATGGCCGACAACAATATCAATGCCATCGATCTGGTTGCGGTTAACCTTTATCCCTTCGCTGAAACTGTGGCTAAAGCTGGTTGTACCTTAGAAGACGCTATCGAAAATATCGATATTGGCGGTCCAACTATGGTGCGCGCTGCGGCGAAAAACCATAAAGATGTGACTATCGTGGTGAATGCGGCCGATTACGATCGCGTACTTGCAGAAATGACGGCTAACAATGGCTGCACGACCCATGCGACGCGTTTCGATTTAGCGATTGCGGCCTTTGAGCACACTGCGGGTTACGATGGCATGATCGCCAACTACTTCGGTACTATGGTTCCTGCACACAGCACGGACGAATGCTTTGCTGATTCTAAGTTCCCACGCACGTTCAACACCCAATTAGTGAAGAAACAAGACTTACGCTATGGCGAAAACAGCCATCAAGCAGCGGCTTTCTATGTTGACACTAAAATTGATGAAGCTTCTGTGGCTACCGCGATTCAGTTGCAAGGCAAAGCCTTGTCTTACAACAATATTGCCGATACCGATGCCGCCCTTGAGTGCGTAAAAGAATTCTTGGAACCCGCCTGTGTTATCGTTAAACACGCTAACCCCTGTGGTGTGGCCTTAGGTAAAGACTTACTCGATGCCTATAACCGCGCTTATCAAACTGACCCAACCTCAGCCTTCGGTGGCATTATCGCCTTCAACGGCGAATTAGATGCTGCGACGGCGAGTGCGATCGTTGAGCGTCAATTCGTTGAAGTGATTATCGCCCCAAGCGTTAGCCAAGCGGCGCGCGATGTGGTTGCGAAAAAGACCAACGTGCGTTTATTAGAATGTGGTCAATGGAATACTAAGACCCAAACCTTAGACTACAAACGTGTTAACGGCGGCTTGCTGGTACAAGATCGCGACCAAGGCATGGTCGGTTTAGAAGACATCAAAGTGGTTTCTAAACGTCAACCGACTGCAAGCGAACTGAAAGACTTAATGTTCTGCTGGAAAGTGGCGAAGTTCGTTAAATCTAACGCCATCGTTTATGCCAAAGACGGCATGACTATCGGTGTCGGCGCTGGCCAAATGAGCCGCGTTTACAGCGCTAAAATCGCCGGCATCAAGGCCGCAGATGAAGGCTTAGAAGTGGTGAACTCTGTGATGGCGTCCGATGCTTTCTTCCCCTTCCGTGACGGTATCGATGCCGCAGCGGCTGCGGGCATTAGCTGTATCATCCAACCGGGCGGCTCAATGCGCGATGCTGAAATCATCGCTGCTGCAGACGAGCACGGCATGGCCATGGTGATGACAGGCATGCGCCACTTCCGTCATTGATAACAACTTAAATCAAACTTGGCCCTAGCGATTAGGGCCTTTTCCTTTGCGATGTGTGGGAGTTTTAACCATGAAAGTGTTAATCATTGGTGGTGGCGGCCGCGAACATGCCCTAGCTTGGAAAGCCGCTCAATCGGCTCAAGTTGATACCGTTTATGTAGCACCCGGCAATGCGGGCACAGCCCTAGAACCTAATGTTGAAAATCTGGCGATCAGCGCCACCGACATCCCTGCTCTGCTCGATTTTGCGAAAACCAATAAGATTGAACTGACCATAGTCGGCCCAGAAGCACCACTCGTTATCGGTGTCGTCGATGCCTTCAACGCCGCAGGTTTAGCGATTTTTGGCCCAACTAAGGCCGCAGCCCAACTCGAAGGTTCAAAAGCCTTCACTAAAGACTTTTTAGCCCGCCACAATATTCCTACGGCGGGTTATAAAAACTGCACTGAAATCAGCGATGCCAAAGCTTTCGTGCGTGAATTAACGGCCACAACAGGTTATCCAGTGGTCATCAAAGCTGACGGTTTAGCCGCGGGCAAAGGCGTGATCATCGCCCAAAACCAAGCCGAAGCCGATGCCGCAATTGATGACATGCTCGCCGGTAACAAGTTTGGCGAGGCGGGTTCGCGCGTAGTGATTGAAGAGTTTCTCAAGGGCGAAGAAGCCAGCTTTATCGTGATGGTCGATGGTAAAAACATTCTGCCAATGGCCACCAGCCAAGATCATAAAGCCCGTGATAACGGCGATTACGGCCCAAACACGGGCGGCATGGGCGCTTACTCGCCAGCACCTGTGGTGACTCAAGCGGTACACGATTGGACTGTGGCGAACGTCATTCGCCCAACGGTTGATGGTATGGCGGCAGAAGGCAATATCTACACAGGCTTCCTGTATGCGGGTTTGATGATATCGCCCGATGGCAGCGCCAAAGTACTCGAGTACAACTGCCGCTTCGGCGATCCAGAAACTCAGCCGATTATGATGCGTTTAAAGTCTGACTTAGTGGAACTTTGTTTAGCCGCCACCCGTGGCGAGTTAGATAAAGTGACAGCTGAATACGACGAGCGCGCAGCCGTGGGCGTGGTATTGGCCGCTGGCGGTTACCCAGATGAGTATCGCAAATTTGATGTGATTGACGGTCTCAGCCTTGGCGATAACAATGGCAAAGTGTTCCATGCGGGCACTGAGATGAAAAACGGCCACGTCGTTACCAACGGCGGTCGCGTATTGTGTGCGACGGCACTGGGTAACACAGTCACCGAAGCGCAAAAAGCCGCCTATAAATTGGTTGATGAAATTCACTGGGATGATGTGTATTTCCGTACCGATATTGGTTATCGCGCAATCGCACGTGAACAGCAAGATTAATTAATATCTCTATTAAAAAACCGGCAAGAAGCCGGTTTTTTTGTGCCTGTTTTTTGACAAGCGTCAAATATAACATCATGATTTTCAATAAAATTATATAATTAATTCTATTGAAAACAGGAGCAACAAGATACAATGTCAACCAAATGTTAAATACACAAGGTTCAAGGACTCCCATGAGGATTAGACTACTTTATGCCTACATTGCCATACTGCTTAGCGGATGCGGTGGCGGCTCAGAAGATACTGGCACGACAACACCCACTCAGCCGCCAGTCCAACCTCCCGCGCTGGTGCAATACACCGCCAGCAGCCTATCGGTAATAGGTGGCGCACTGAGTCCAAGCAGCCAAAAAGTGGAGTCTGGCAAAAGCGCTATTTTTAGCATTACAGCCGATACCGGCTTTACACTTGAGGGCATTACTGGCTGTGGTGGCACACTCAATGTGCTGACTTACACCACTGCGGCCATGACGGCCGATTGCACTATCACGCCGACATTTATCAGTAATGCCGAAAATGCCATTAAGCACCAAGACCACAGGCTTGCCAATGCGAGTGAGTTAATTGATTTCAGCATCGCCGAACTCGCTAATATCGACATCAAACGTAAAGCCCAGATAAATCAGCTATATCAAGGTGTCGGTAGCAGCATCTCTTGGCATCCAACCCATGACTCAATTACCTTTTCGAGCTTTATGCCGGAGAACACTTTTACAGTCTTGCCATCAAATGTCGATGGCAGTGGGGAAAGCGCCGTTCGTGGGTTAGTGATGACGGGCGAGCAACAGGGGCAAAGATATGCGGCCATGGGAGGAAATCTATTTTCTGTCAACACTTCGGCGCAAACTGATACTTTATTGAAAAATCTTTTAGGCTGGCTGACCAAAGGTGCCGATAAAAAAGACGGCCTCAGCATAGTGACCGCCCAAATGCCGAGCAAGGTTGACAGTTGGTACTTTCCCCATAATGAAGGGATCCGCACTTGGCTTACAAACAACTACCCCGCAGCCCATAGCATTAATACAGCAAATACCTGTGACTACAGCGAGTTAAGCAACTGTATCAACACACTGAAACCGGATCTGATTATCATTAGTGACTTAGACCGTCAGTCACTCGGTTTTGCAGGCATAAAAGCCGCGATCGCCAAGGCCAAAGCGGCAGGAATTCCCTTGTTGCTCTCTAACTACTGGCGTAATGAAAGCCCAATACTGTCGCCACTTTACCTTGAGATGGGGCTTTCTACCTCTGGCAATTACTGGTCAAAACTCAATGCCAATAACCTCAGTGTGACCGATATTTTGGTCGAAGACACCGCCCTGGCCAAGGTGAATAATTTGCTCGGTAAGCTTAACGAAGGGCGCTTCGACACCTCAGTACTCAACGACTGCGGCGGTAATTACTTGAGCTGTAATGCTGCCGCCTTTGTTGACTCATTCAAGGCGGGTGCCGATTGGTATCGAGCCAATGCTGAAACCTTAGATAACCATGCTATCGATGTGTTTACCAAAGCAGACTTCCCCTTGATGAAGGCCGGACTGCTGCTCGCCGATAAGTATCGCAGCGAGATTGACTACCCCATAGCCTACAGCGAATACGCCCAGTGGCAGCAGGCCCTGTTTGCCGATTGGACTGTCAGCTATGCCCGCGTCCATAACTTAGCCCAGCCAGATTTAGGTGAATATGTTACCGACAGAGCTAACCTCAGCAAGGGCAGCAATGCGCACTACACTTATCCTGCGACTGTCACAGAACATAAAACCATTAGCGTACCCTATGCAGGCCAATGGACGACCACAGGCTGGTATGCGCTGCCAGGACAAACCATTAAACTGACTCGTCTCGATAGCAGCGCTGCAAATGTGGAGATCAAACTCAACTACCACAGACGCAATACCAACCGTGCCTATGAGCAGAAAATCTACCGCGGTCCATTGGAGTTGGCGCAGCAACGCCTGCGCTTAGCTCAAGGACAAAGTCTTGAATTTTCTTCCCCCTACGGCGGGCCAATTTATCTGTATATCAGTGGTGATACTTCGAGTACTGATGGCGGCGCGTTAAGTGTCGAAGTCAGCGCTGAGCATGTGGCTAAACATCCGACCATTATGGATTTTTCAAACCCTGCAGAAATAGCAACCTTTAACGATCGCATCCAAAATACCGAATTACCCCATGTGGACTTGCGCACCGATGGTGCCGAGCAGCATCTGCGTCGCGACCGCTTTTTAAACGCCATCGGCGGGGATGTACCCGATGTAAACGCGCTACTCAAAAGTATTGTCGATGACCATATCAACAGCGTTTACACCCTTGCGGGGCTTAAGATCCAAGGCAAGAGCTTAAGTGAATCCTTACCTGCCGATGTACTAGCGGCCTGCAAAGGACTGTTTGGCGACGACTGTATCGATAATAGTCTGCATACCCGCACTATCATTCAACACGCGAATTATGACCAAAATGCCCAGTGCGGTGGAGGTTGTAGCGGTAACCCTTGGGACGCAGCATGGAATATCGACCCAACGGGTTGGGGTGATAACCATGAGTTAGGCCACAATCTGCAAACTAACCGTCTCAATGTGCAATATGCTGCGGCAAGTGATCATGATAACTGGGCAGGTTATGGCAGCCGCGCAGGGGAAAACTCCAACAATATCTTCCCCTATGTGGTGAAGTGGAAAACCCATTATCTGCGCGACGGCAATACAGGCACAGTGACCGATGGTCACATGAACCACAAGGATCTCTTTTATGTGTTTATGTCCGATGCCGCAGGTACAACAAACACCAGTGGTAAACGCGTAGTGTTTGGCGCCAATTGTAAGGTGCTCGATGCTGGTGAAGACAGATACACTGCGCCTTGGGCCAGCAATGCTTATGCTGTCCATAACGGTTATCGCATGGCGTTTTACATCCAAATGGCGCTTAAGGCTCACGGCATGACACTCAGTGACGGCACCACTCTGAACAATGGCTTTAATCTCTTTACCTTGCTGTATCAACACAGTCGTATTTTCGGTAAATATGCGAATAACGCCAGTGATTGGGAAGCGAATCGTAGCAAACTGGGCTTTAGCCAATTTTCGTTTGAAGGCAATAGTGTCTACGGTGGCAAAACGGTGAAAGATATTCCGGGCAACGACTTTATGCTGGTGTCTTTGAGTCAGCTCACAGGCAAAGATTGGCGCAGCCATTTCGATATGTTAGGCCTGCACTACTCAAGCCTTGCGGCCGCACAAACAGCCGCCAATGCCACATCAGGGGCTATCCCCATGGGCATGTATGAGTTAGAAACCGACTTGCCACCCGCCAATATGAGCCAAGGTTTAACCTTTGTGCCCCTGTCACTCACTGATGGTACAACACTGTGGAAAGGCGTGGGTTCGCCAACCCAGTGCACCAAACCATAAGTGTGCTAAACCTTAATCTCGCTAAGATACTAACGCTATTCATAAACCTCGCTCTGGCGGGGTTTATGTTTACCTTAAAATGTGATGTAAAGCACATACCTAGGTTCAGATGACGTGCACCATTTAGCTTCTTAGATTTTTAACAATCATGAAATTAATGGGGTAAATATATGGGTTATTCGATAAAAGATCTTATTTATCAAGGTGAAAAATCAGGCGTACATAACTGGCAAACCCTAGAAGGAGCCAGCTTTTACTGGCATCCAGATTGGTTTCATATTGCAGAGGATATGACGGGCCATAACGCGACTGTGACTATCGATATCGATGGGGACAAAGCGACTCAAAGTGAAGCTGAACAATCCATCATTAAGCATCTCAATAAGAGTGGCAAATAGCTTGTAGTGGCAAAGACTTTAGTGCCCGGAGGCGATCGCCCTGCGGGCAATTTTGTCGATTAAGCCTGGTGCGATCAGCTTAAGCCAACGCCCCAAACGACCACGAAGTGAAGTAATCAGTTGACGGCCTCGAGTTGCAATCACTGGCAACATCATATTAGCGCATTGCTCAGCCGTCAGTATCTTAGCTTCCTGCATCGGAGATTTGCCTAAAGGATTACCAGCACCATCGAGGGCACGTTTGTGAATTTGTGACACTACAAAATCGGGGCAAATAACAGTTACGGCCACATTATCATCCACTAATTCAATCCGCAAAGAATCGAAAAAACCAATCACAGCATGTTTAGAAGCGGCATAACCGCTGCGAGTAGGAACGCCCGTTAATCCAGCGACTGACGCCACAACCACCACTTGGCCTTTACTGGCTTTCAAGTGCGGTAACGCGGCATGGGTTAAATACGCAGGACCAAGATAATTCACCCGCATTATGTCTTCAAGCACTGAGAGCTGAGTCAGTTCATCAAAACGTGACCACATAGTCATGCCTGCATTATTAATCAAAATATCGAGATGGCCATAATGCGCAACTGCAGCTTCAACTAAGGCTTCACACTGTTCAGGACTGGAGACATCGGCGGCAAATACAAAAGGAGGCGGACCATAATTAGCGATTTCTAAAGCGAGTGAGGCGAGGCGTGTTTCATTACGCGCACTGAGCACCAGTTGGCAGCCCATTCGCGCCATTGCCACTGCGAGCGCCCGACCAATACCTTCTGAGGCACCCGTGATGATCACGACCTTGCCAGTGAGTCCATCCATAGTCATTCCTTTGTTATCGCTATGTTAATTACGCCTTTTGCTAAATTGGCATAATCACGCTAAAAGCGCAATCCTTCACGCGCGTTGTGCAAGCCTCATCTCATATTGCTCACGATAATTAGCTAAGGGTTGCGGGCGCCCTATCGCATAACCTTGCGCATAGTTAATGCCTATGCTCAACAATCTGTCAATAATATCCTGATTCTCAACAAATTCAGCAACAGTCTCGATTCCCATAACCCGACAAACATCCTGAATCGATTTAACGATGGCGTAGTCTTTAGCATTCACGGCGAGATTCTTAATAAAACAGCCGTCGATTTTGACATAATCCACGGGCAGCTCACGCAGATAACCATAAGAGGCAAAACCACTGCCAAAATCATCCAGTGCAAATGAGAAACCGAGTTTACGTAACTGCTTCAACATTTCCATACCACGATTGCGATTTTGGATCGCGGTGGTTTCAGTAATTTCAAAACAAATACATTGGCTTGGAATATCAAAAATGTGTTGCTGCTGGGCGATATATTCCACCATACCTTCGGCACCTAAACTATTGCCCGAAAGGTTGATCGAAATACAATGATCAGGCCAAAGCACGGGGTTCAAAGACAACCATAAAAAAGCTTTGCGGATGACTTCTTTATCGATATCTGGCATCAACTTAAAACGTTCAGCGGCGGCTATAAACTGCGCAGGCGCCAAAATGCGGCCACAGGGCTCTTGAATTCGTAACAGAATTTCCATTCGTTGTCGCTGCGGACCACTGCCTAGTCCGCGGATCGGTTGGTAATACAGAATCAACTCGTTTTCTTCAATCGCTTGCGCGATACGTACCGCCCACTTAGGCGCATTTCTTTGGTAGGTGAGTTCTTTATCTTTATCATCGTAAAAATGAATTTGATTGGCGCCCTTAGCTTTAGCGGCAATGCAGGCGATATCAGCGTCTTTTAATAACTCTTGTGCATCGATATAGGGGGCTCGGCCAAAGGCAACACCTATGCTGAGGCCAACTTTATAATTACAGTTTTTATCGTTCAACACTTGCATGGAGACTTGCGCGATCATTTGCTTCAGTAATTGCGCCACAGATAAGGCACTACGATTACAAATCACTAAACCAAACTCATCGCCACCAAGGCGCGCCAATAGCTCCTGTGGCCCAAGACAAGCCTGCATTGCCTTAGCCACCATAGCAAGCATACGATCGCCTGCAGTATGGCCACAGCTGTCGTTAATCAACTTGAATTGCTCCAAATCGAGATAACAAACGGCGATAGTTTTGGCTGAGGCGGCAAATTGGGGTAACTGCTCATCAAATGCCTGACGGTTTAGCAGCCCTGTAATGCTATCGAAATTTGCCCTTTTTTGTAGCTGGTGTTTAAGCAACTCTTCTTGAGTGATATCCCGCAATACCACGACAGTACCAACAATTTCTTTATCGTGATTGCGCAGATTGCTGATACTGCGCTCCATAATCCGAGGCGAAGCAGTTAATAGCTTGATTTTCTCGACCTGCGGTGCTGATTCTTCGAGACGAATGCAGGTAAAAACCGCCTGATTCAACTGCTCCCCAGCCTTTAACAGACTCGCAAGGCTCTGACCTATGGCATAGCAACTAGCAACATCGAGAAGCAACTCGGCCCGCGGATTCATATAAATCACGTTGGCATCGACATCGGTCAAAATCACCGCTTCAGCAATGGATTCTAAGGTGATTTTCGCGCGTTCTTTTTGCTGATAAATTCTGGCCAGCAAGCTATTAACACGGCTGGCGAGCACTTCTAATTCTTCATTACCCTCGCTTGTAACGGGTTGATATACACTGGACATAGGATCGACCAGCGCCAATTGATGCATCAGATTTTTAAAAGGTTTGAGTAAGCCCGAACGCAGCCAAATATAACCAAGACCAACAATAAACACACCAAAGAGAATAAATCCGAGCGATACCCAATCAAGTTGAAATTTAACCTCTCTAAAGGGACCATCGGAAAACAGCACTTGCAGGTAGACAGGCTTATCTTTTAACAGACTTGGAATGTTAATCGCGTCACTGTGCACACCATCAACTGTTGGCGTAACTTCGCGAGAATGGCTCATGCTCACCTTAGTCACCAATAAGGCCTGAGCATATTCCAGTAAGTCTTTATCAGTCAGTTGGCGTACCAGCAGCACAGATTCATTGGGCGCAGAAGCCACGGAAGTAACGACATAAGCATACTTGCCCATCAAATAAGCGCCAGCAACACTGGGCTTATCGGCACTGACAATAGCATTGGCGATTTCTCGTAACCTATCATTCTCAAAGGGACGTTCATTGGGGAAAAAAGGGTGCAATTCACCCTGCCGTAGAATATACCAACTCAGATTGGCTGACATTGAGCTATCGCGCCACGAGGATTCAAGCTTTTTAAGTTGGTCTTCATCTAATTGAGACAAAGGTAAGGCATAGATATTAGTGAGAAAGGTTAAGCGATCGACATCAATTTGAAACTGCTGCTGGATATTGGCAAGCTCACGGTTAGCACTATCTTGACGTAGTAGCTCGACGCGATGGTCGTACCAATAACCAAGACAATAGGAGACAATTACCACCGCAGGGAGACAAAAGCCCGCAATAAATACCATTATTTTCTTGCCAATGTGCATCTCTTACCACGGCTTATTATGACTAAATTGATTGACGGCCTTGCATAATCCTTCATTACGCCATGCAACATATCTCATTTGCGAATAGTATTAAACATCACTTCGCTTTAGTCGTTGCTAAAGTAGACATTTTCATGCAATTAAATCCATTTCATACCTTTGATTTAAAAATAAAATTTATAAATTAAACAATTCTGAATTTTACTTTTTATCAAGATAATTCACACATAATCAGTATGTGAATATAGGGTATTTAAGTCGTTATTTAAAAGTAAGACTCATTAAGCTCGCAGACGATAGAAACTACCGCATACGCTAATCCATAAAGATACCTTCGCCAGAAGCTCCAACGCTATCAAATTCAAATGTCGGATATAAAACAGGCCCGCAAGCGGGCCTGTTTCGCAAACCAAAAATTATTTATGGTATTGCTTTGATTGTGCATGAACCGCCTTGATAAAGGCGCCAGCATGTTCTGGATCGACATGCTGATGAATACCATGGCCTAGGTTAAATACATGGCCAGTACCTTCACCATAACCCGCTAGAATATGGCCAACTTCCTCTTCGATACGTGGAATTGGCGCATACAACATGGATGGGTCCATGTTGCCTTGCAATGCAACTTTATGGCCTACACGACGACGGGCATCGGCAATGTCTACCGTCCAATCCAAACCTAGTGCATCACAGCCAGTTTCTGCCATCGCTTCTAGCCACAAACCACCGCCTTTAGTAAACAGCGTCACTGGCACTTTACGGCCATCGGCAAAGCGTGTCAGACCATCAATAATCTTCTGCATATAACGCAAAGAAAACTCACGGTAAGCAGAATGCGATAACGCACCGCCCCATGAGTCAAATATCATCAAAGATTGCGCACCGTTAGCAACTTGAGCATTCAGGTATAAGATCACTGAATCGGCTAATTTATCTAACAGCATGTGTAATGCCATTGGCTCAGCGTAAGCCATCTTCTTAATTTTTTCGAAGGTTTTGCTCGAACCACCTTCAACCATGTAAGTAGCTAAGGTCCAAGGTGAACCAGAAAAGCCAATTAACGGCACTGCACCATTCAGTTCACGGCGAATAGTGCTAACGGCTTTCATCACATAACCCAGCTCATCTTCTGGATCTGGAATTGAGAGCTTTTTGATCGCATCGATAGTGTCTGTTGGGCGTTCGAAACGTGGGCCTTCACCCGCCTCAAAATACAAACCTAAACCCATAGCATCGGGCACTGTTAGGATATCGGAAAACAAAATCGCCGCATCGAGATCATAACGACGTAAAGGTTGCAGCGTGACTTCACAGGCAAGCTCATGATTTTTACACAAAGACATGAAGTCACCCGCTTGAGCGCGAGTGGCTTTATATTCAGGAAGATAACGGCCAGCTTGACGCATCATCCACACAGGGGTCACATCGACAGGCTCTTTTAGTAGGGCGCGTAAATAACGATCATTCTTTAATTCTGCCATTGGGCTTGGTTCCTAGTCTTATTGAGATCCGCTGGGTCGGTAGTTTAGCATTTACGCGAATAATGTAACCTTTATGTGCAAATTTATGTGAGCTATTCCCCATCATTGGCGTCGATTTGACCGCATAAACCGGAAAATGTTAGCCAGCTAACATACTGCTCATTTATTCGTAACGAAGTCACACTCAGACAGAAAAAAGTTGCGCCGGTTCCCCGCCTTTGGTATAAAAAGTCTGCGCTAGCAAGAACAATCAAGAAGCTCGTCGCATCGAGCCTGCTATAAACTTTACTCGCCCAACGATAGGTTTCTATCGTTGGGCTTTTTATTTGCATTTTTCGATATGAAACAGCTGGTTTGTCCATTTCGTCATTCTCGCAAATTCGCATGAAAAGAGTTGATCGATTAGCAACTTGTCCCTACATTAGAGTTATGTGCTGGCACTTAAATGGAATGCATCATGCTGAGAGAACTCGAAAAAGCAGAACAGAAGTGGGGCGGTTCAAATAAGCTTATTGATCAATGGCTAAAAAACCGTCGAAAACTGTTAGTGCATTACTGCCAAATTGCTGGGCTTCCCCCTTACGGTAAATCAGAAAAATCGCTTCCCTCGTTCGAACATGTTAAATCTTTCTGTGACTTATTAGTTGACTATGTCTCCGAAGGACATTTCGAGGTCTATGATAAAGTCGTTAATGCCTGCAGTGAATATGGCGAATCAAGCAAAACGCTCGCGCAACAAGTATTGCCCAAGATAACGCCAACCACGAATGCAGCATTAGATTTCAACGATAAATATGCGGAAACACAAGACGATTTCGTATTATATCAACTCGATAAAGACCTATCTGAGCTCGCCCATAACATGGAAACACGCTTCGAACTCGAAGATGAACTACTTGAAGTTCTCCATCGCAAACATTCTGAGCACAACCAGTAGCCCCCCTTCCTAAGCGCACCTTGCTGCATCTGTGCGCTTATCTATCCTTTCCCTCAATCGTTTTGAAAATGAAGTAGCATGGCTTTGGGCGACTACAGGAACACGTCCTAGTGCCATCAGACAGCAACCGTTTGAATCAAATTGAATCCGATAGAACAGATGTAGTCATGGCCGAGGCAGCACACATTGGCAAATCGTTGTTTCAATAGGTATGGCGATATTGTTATGTAATGCTCGATAGCATTAATGTCTTGAGGAGCCACAGAAGATGACTCAGTTGGGCTTTCGGAAATGGATAAACTTTGCTAATTAATAGAATAGGTTTAGCTTTAAAACAAAAATTTCATATTCTGATAAGAATGTCATCTACATGATGCCCGACTATGACGATAACCACATGCTTCGAGCCCGAAGCATTAGCGTCACTGACACGAATTATCCGCGACGCCATAACGAAAAAAGCCTCATCTTTCGATGAGGCTTATCTCTTAATGTTGGCGGAGCGGACGGGACTCGAACCCGCGACCCCCGGCGTGACAGGCCGGTATTCTAACCAACTGAACTACCGCTCCTTTAGCTTAACGTCTACACGTTAACCTAAATTAGGCGCTTGGCGATGACCTACTCTCACATGGGGAGACCCCACA